>CAYGXB010000150.1:0-7890 GCA_964353605.1 uncultured Bacteriovoracaceae bacterium | reverse complement strand
CCTAGCGGGAAAAATTAATGTTTCCCCGAGCCTGATCAGTCAACTCGAAAGGGGAGGAATCAATCCATCGATCAGTCTTCTCAAATCGATCTCGGACGCCCTCGAAACACCCCTCGCCTTCCTCCTCCAGGAGGAAGGACCTCATGCCGAAAAGCCCTCGCCGATCATTGCGGCGAAGGATAGAAAAATCATAACGTTGGAAGGAGGAGTGCGTTTCGCATTACTGAGCAGGAATATCGACCTTGGATGCGAGTTCATCTTCAATGAGTGGCCCCCGGGGTCCACGACGGGAAAAGAGCGGTATGTCCATGATGGGGTCGAGTGTGGGATCGTGTTGGAAGGAGAGATCGAGGTCGAATTGGAAGACAAGGTCCATCACCTGAAGCCAGGCGACAGTGTCACCTTCCAGTCAGAGGTCCCTCATCGCCTTAGCAACCGGGGGAAGAAAACAGCAAAGGGCGTTTGGGTCAATTCAAGACCGTGGATTTTTTCGATTAAGTGAGCGATGAGCATTAACGCGCGATCCTTGATCACAGTGGGAGCATTCTTTTCCCTTAGTCTTGTCGGAATGTCAAGAACATTCACGGGTACAGCCCTCCCTGCCATACGTACCACGCTCGTCGTCACTATCCTTCAGGCAGGAACCCTCATGGCCCTCCTTCAACTCGGTTTCTCGGCTGCTGTTTTTTTCGGAGGCCCGATATCAGACATCTATAAGAGGAGTCTAATCCTCAAGATGGGTTGTCTTCTCATGGGAATCCATCTGATCTTCTTCGGACATTCCGAAGGATTCTGGCTCGCTCTCGTAAGTATGGCCTTCGTGGGGATCGGGGGCGGATTGATTGAATCGAGTTCCAATCCGCTCCTGGTGCAACTCTACCCGGGTCGGGAATCTTCCATCATGAACCTTCACCATTTCTTTTTCGCCATGGGATCCTTGGCGGGGCCCATCATCATGGGAGCGCTCTTGGCGAACTCGATCCCTTGGCAGTGGGGCTACATCGGTTTCGGAATCTTCGTTCTGAGCCTCTGTATCTTTCTCCCGGTTAAAAGCGTCCCCGCTCATCAGAATACGCGGGGATTCGATGTGAGGCAAATAGAAAGGTTGATGATCGACAGGACTTTTCTGTCTCTCTTTTTTGTCCTTTTCTTTAATTCAGGGGTTCAGAATGGGATCTGCTTCTGGATGGTCAGCTTCTTGAAGGAAACGAGAGGACTTTCCATTGCACTCGCAAGTTTTTCCCTTTTCCTTTTCTTCGCCTGTGCGGCCGTCGGCAGGCTCTTGGCGAGTTACGTGATCACCCGCATACATGAGGCTATGTATTTGCCAGGCCTCCTTTCCCTCTTTTTGCTTAGTCTGTTGCTCGCGGTGCTCGTTCCCGGTGCTTGGTCTATCCCTTTTTTCGCACTATGCGGATTTGCTCATTCGGGAATCACGCCCTCTCTTCTTGGTGTGGTCGGCAGATGCTATTCGGAAATTCCGGGGACAGCCATGGGCATTCTCGCCACAGGAGCGGGATTGGGGTCGGTCGTGGTCCCTTGGTTGATGTCCCTTGTATCCCAGCTGACCACCCTCAAGACGGGGTTTCTTAGTTTGAATTTTTTTATCGTCATCGCTCTGCTCCTGATGGGGACACAGGTTCGTCGCTTAAAGCAGATCATTCCCTCGCGCGCTCTCGTCTGAACGCCTGGGAGGGAAGTAGCAACTTTTTGGAATCAGAAAGGAATTGACTATGGGTAGCAATAAAGTCAAGGCAGTGGTCATGGTGGAACCTGGGAAGGTTGAGGTCCAGGAGTTTCCCTATCCCGACATCGAAAAAGATGCCATGGTGATCAAGATTGAAATGGCAGGAATCTGCGGAACGGACAAGCACGCCTATAAAGGGGAACTGGTACTTTACGCTGGGACCGAAGCGGAACAACGGGGTGTCTTCCCCTGCGTAAAAGGACATGAGGTGGTGGGGTATATCGAAGAGATCAACGGAACGTATCTCGACGCCGACGGTTACCTTCTCAAAGTAGGTGATCGGGTCACCGTCTGTCCGAATATCATCTGCAAGAAATGCTGGTACTGTCGACACATCTTTGGATGGCCTTACTGTGCCAACAACAAAACCTATGGGGTTTATTTCCGTTCCGATCAGCCCCCCCACATCACCGGGGGGTGGTCGGAGTATATGTACATCTTTCCAGGATCCTGGGTCTATAAAGTCCCTCAGGAGATGCCTCCTGAATGGGCAGTGAACATTGAGTTGATGGTTGTCACGAACAACGTCGACCGGGCCAAGGGTTACATGGAGTTTGCGAGCCGAGGGTTTGGATTGATGGACACGGTGCTGATTCAGGGGGTGGGCGCCATGGGATTGGCTCATTTGATCAAAGCCAGGGTACTCGGCGCAGGTGATATCATTGCCTTCGACGTCTCCGATTTTAGGCTTAACCTGGCCAAGGAGTTCGGCGCTGACTATACGGTCAATGTCAAGAAGACCTCCCCAAAGGAACGCATGAAGTTCATCAGAGATCTGACCGATGGCCGTGGTGCCGATATGGTTATCGAGACCGCAGGAATTCCCGATGTGCTAGCTGAAGGTCTCGATCTTCTCCGAAGAGGGGGGACCTATCTCGAAGCCTCCAATTTTGTGGATGCCGGTGAGGCCACCATCAACGTCCACCGCCACCTGGCAGCTAAGAACGTACTGCTCTTAGGAAGTACGAATCATCCCAATACGGAGTATTACCGGACGATAAAGATGATGATGCGTTACAAGGATCAATTCCCATGGATGAAGTTTGTAACCCATACGTTTCCGCTCGACAAGGCCAAAGAGGCCATGGAAGCATGCTTTGCCGACGAGAGTCTGAAGGTCTGCTTTGTGCCTTGATAGGAGAGCTGCAGTGGATGGAAAGGAGAAAGCGATGAAGATCGGCTGCAACACGGTCGACTTTAGAAAATATCCCCTCGAGAAGGCACTCGAGTGGATTGCTGAAGCAGGATACGAATACGTGGAAATCGAGGCCAACCTCTCTTGGTGTGATCACGCCGATCCCTATCGGGATGACCCGATCCAATTTAGGGAGAAGGTGGCCCGGTTTGGATTCAAAGGCATCTCTGGGATAGGAAACCACAGAGAGTTGATCACCGATGAACAAGGGGTCAAGGATATTGAACATGCCATCCCCTGGGCGAAAGCAGCGGGGATTCCTGTGGTGCTGACCGGGGAGGGACGCCTGCCTCAAGGGATGGCGGAAGAGGAGGCCCTTCAGATCTTACGGGACCGATTACAGCGGCTCGTGAGCGTGGCGGAAATGAACCAGGTCTTCCTGGCGATGGAACCCCACGGGTCGATCTCCCTCAAGCCGGGAGGACTTCCGAAAATCCTCTCCCTGGTTCAGTCTCCGTGGCTGGGAGTCAATTTTGATACAGCCAACCCGCACCGTGGAACCTATGTAGGGACAACGCGGCTAGGCTTCGAGTGGAAGCTGACTGAGAAATCCCAGGCAAACGAAATCATCGTCCTCGCCCCGGTTGCCCATCTTGTCAGACACGTCCATATCAAAGACGTCATTGGCAAAGAGGCGGTGGCCTTGGGGAAAGGAGAGGTCAACCTGAAAGAGTGCCTGAGGCTCCTCAAAGAGAAGGGATACACAGGCGTTCTTTCTTATGAGACAGAAGGAAATCACACGGCCGAGGAAACCTGGAAATTGATTGCCGAGAGCCGCACATTCATGATCGGGGTGTTAAAGGAGATGGAAGGATAGTGATCAGTTTCGTTCTCATGGTCTGAAAAGGCACACGAACAGGAGGTAGAGCCATGAATAACCTACCCCATCTTATCATCTGTAGAACTCCCAAAAAACAGATGAGAGAAGGAATTACGATAATCACAAAAGGTGAAGGGGTTCGAGTTTTTGATGAACACGGGAAAAGGTATCTCGACCTTACCGCAGGCGTGAATCGTCCGGTTCATGTCGGTTACGGCCGTAGAGAGATCGCCCAGGCTGTATATGATCAGATCTGTGAGATTCCCTTTTTTACGCCCATGCAGTTCGCGAACATGCCGGCCATAAGGCTTTCAAATAGGTTAGCCGAAATAGCTCCCGGAAAAATCAACAAATTTTTTTTCGTGTGCGATGGATCAGAGGCAGTTGAATCCGCCATTAAGCTTGCAAGACATTACCATTATTACAAGGGAGAAAAAAGGCGCTATAAAATAATTTCAAGAAGGGGAGCTTATCATGGCGTCACCATAGGGGCGTTGAATATTTTAGGCACCGCGATGCCCATGCGACACATTATGGAACCCCTTGCACCTGGGAACGTCTTTGTTGAGTCACCGTACTGTTACCGTTGCCCTTTCCATCTGACGTATCCACAGTGCGAAGTGTTCTGTGCTACTGACGTGGAACGTATTATTCAATTCGAGGATCCCGAGCAAGTGTCGGCCTTCATTGGAGAACCTATCCAGCAGGGCTTTGGAGCATATTCACCGCCAAAAGAATATTGGCACATTGTCCGAAAGATTTGCAGTGCATATGGAGTGTTACTGATTATTGACGAGGTTATCTGCGGGTTTGGAAGAACGGGTACCTGGTTCGGCATCGAGCATTTTGACATCGAGCCTGACCTGATCACCATGGCGAAAGGCATCACAAGTGGCTACGTCCCCCTCGGAGCGGTTGGGTGTACTGATGCGGTAATGGAACCCATAGACATTTTCCAGCACCTTCATACCTATGCAAATCACCCTGTTTCCTGTGCGGCAGCCCTGAAAAACATTGAAATACTCCAGAAGGAGAATTTGGTTCAGCATTCACACGAAATTGGCCTGTATTTCCTGGATGCGTTAAGAAATTTGGAATCCCATCCTATCGTCGGTGAAGTGAGAGGGCAAGGATTATGGACTGCCATTGATTTCACGACCGATAGAAAGAGGAGAGCTACGTTCCCTTTCGACAGGCTTGCCAGCCTTGTCAGCCGTGCCATGAAAAAGGGGTTGATAATCAAGGCGATGGGACAAGCGCTCGAGTGTTCTCCTTCTCTCATTATTCAGAAACAGGAAATTGACGAGGGTATACAGATTCTGGACGAGTGCATTTCAGAAGAGGAAAAAGAAATGGGCCTGGGGCCGTAACCGGGAAGATATTTACCGCACGTATGCTGATGTCCCAAGAGAAATCTGCAAGCACGAATGGTCGCAAGATACTCCAGGGACCGAAAATACGTTGTCACTCACGTACTCTGATAATTGCATAAGGGTTATCCAACTGACTGCTATGGCGCAGAAAACGACAGGGAAGGTACAGACAGTCCTGGGAGCGATCCGTCCAGGTAACTTGGGCGTAACGCTGCCCCATGAACATCTTCTTATCGATATGGCAGTGTGGTTCTTTGCAGCTGAAGATCCTGAAGGTAAGAAGCTGGCATACGAACCAGTGGCGATTGAACACCTAGGGTGGCTCTGGCATAACCCGTTCAACAATGTGGACAATCTACAGTTGCTCGACGAGGCACTGGCGATCGAGGAGGTTATGCTTTTTAAAAAACAAGGCGGCAATACAGTCGTCGACCTTACGAGTGTTGGTTTGGGCCGTGACGCCATAAAACTTGCACGTATCTCTCGCGCAACAAGTCTCAATATAGTCATGGGATCGGGTTATTATGTAGGCGAGGCACAAAGTCCTGATTATGACAAGCAGACGGAAGATGCAATTGCCGAAGAAATCATTGCTGACATACAATTGGGCGTGGGCGATACGCAAATCCGTGCCGGGATTATTGGTGAGATTGGCTGCTCATGGCCTTTAAAGGAGCGGGAACAGAAGTACCTGCGTGCTGCTGCCCGCGCGCAAAAACACACAGGGGCGGCCATAAGCGTTCACCCTGGCCACAACGAAGCTTCACCCATAGAAATCGCAAGACTACTCAGTGAAATGGGTGCTGATCTCAACCGTGTCGTTATGAGTCATATAGACCGACTCACTCATTCTCTGAGCATTCGGCGCGAATTGGCTACTATGGGCTGTTACCTGGAATATGATCTCTTTGGCAGTCACCTGTTTAATCCGATCGCATTGGGCTATGGGCGACAACCCAGGCCGTGCGACGGGGAACGAATCGAGCAAATTATCGAGCTCATCGATGAAGGATACGTGGGAAAGATACTGGTGTCTCAAGACATATGCATGAAGATTAAGCTGACTCGTTACGGTGGCTACGGTTACGGTCATATTCTCCGTAACATTGTTCCCCATATGCGAGAACGAGGAATCTCTGAAGAACAGGTGCATTCCATACTAGTTGAAAATCCGAAACGCATGCTGCAACTCGCTCCGGCAGGCGGGATCCACCAGAAGTAGTGGCTACATAGGAGAAGCAATTCTGTATACACCTCGAAAGGAGGGAACCGTGCCATTGAATAATCCGTTTGACTTTTCGGGAAAGAGCGTTGTATTGACTGGTGCAGTAGGCGGGCTGGGCCTGCCGATCGTACAGGCCTTCGCGGAAGCCGGAGCTGATATAGCGCTTTGTGACATTAACGAGAAAGCGCTGAGCAGTGCTGTTGAAGAAGTGAAGAGGTCCGGAAGCCGTGTTGTAGCCGCCAAGGTGGATCTGTGTGTCCACAAAGAGGTCGAGGGATTTGTCCAATTAACATGCGAGACATTTCAGAAGATCGATGTCCTCGTCAACCTCGTCGGCGGGATCATACGAAAACCTTCCATTGCCTATCCTATTGAGGACTGGCAACGAATCATAGACATCAATCTCAAGGCTTGCTGGATCTGCTGCCAGGCGGTAGGAAAAATTATGATCAAGCAGAAATACGGACGTATAATTAATTTCTCTTCCAACGCCGGCTTGCATGGTGTGCCTGGTTATCCGGCCTACAGCCCCGCCAAAGCTGGTGTAATTGCCCTCACACGTGTTCTTGCCGTGGAGTGGGGGCCATTTGGCATCTGCACTAATGTACTGTCCCCAGGTTTTACAAAAACCCCGTTCAATGCTGAAATCATCGCTGACCCTATGCGTGTAGAACGCGTTCTCATGCGTATGCCTTTGGGCCAGATTCTGCCTGACGACGCCCTGGTGGGGCCAACGTTGTTTCTGGCTTCCGACGCTGCGCGTTGGATTAATGGACACACGCTGAACGTTGATTCAGGGTACAACATTACTTGAAAAGGCAGAATGAACGAGGCGACTCGAATCAAATCTCTTGGAAAGGAGGATTGGATATGTACGACGTCGTCACATTTGGAGAGGCCATGATCCGGCTCTCCCCACCCCATTTTCAGAGGTTGGAGCAGGCCCGGAGCCTGGACCTCAACGTAGGTGGAGCTGAACTGAACGTGGCGGTAGGCGTGACCCGTTTTGGGCTGAGGAGTGCCTGGGTTTCGAAACTTCCGAAAAATGGGCTGGGCTACTTGATCCGTGATCGGGCCCTGGAATTTGGTGTCGATTGTTCCCACATTGTCTGGTCGGACAAGGGGCGGGCCGGGCTCTACTTCGTGGAATTTGGTGCCTCTCCCCGGGCCTCGAGCGTGCTTTACGATCGTGGAAGTTCGGCGATCAGCATGATCGAGCCCGGAGAAGTCGACTGGGGGAAGGTCTTCAATGGATCGAAACACTTCCATATGAGCGGCATCACGCCCGCCCTGAGCGCTTCCGCAGCGAAGGTGACGGTGGAGGCCATGAAAGCCGCGAAGAAAGCGGGTTGCACGGTATCCTATGATCTGAACTACCGGAAAAAGCTCTGGAGCCCGTCTGATGCGAAGAAGATCCAGGAGCCGATGATGGAGGATGTGGACATCCTGATCACCACGGAAGAGGACACAGGCGTGGTTTTCGGAATCAAGGACAAGGACTATGAGACAGTGGCGGAGCGGTTGTCGCAG
>CAYGXB010000149.1:2473-7900 GCA_964353605.1 uncultured Bacteriovoracaceae bacterium | reverse complement strand
TCGACTGGATCTGCGCTACCTATGTCAAGCGAACCGGCAAGCCCAATCCCCGCAAAGAGCTCGAACGGTTTGCCATGCAGACCAAAGGGCTTCCCTTTTCCCTTTACCGAACCCACAGGTCATTGTCCATGCAGGCTTCCTATGCCGCCGCCAGCGACATCGGGGCGCATCATGCCGCTGCTTGGCTCATCAAAGCCGACTTGCTGGGAGCATTCCCTACCTTCCAGGACAAAGCCCAGGCATTGATCACGTATCCGCGAGTCCGTCTTGGAAATGACAATCTAGGTCTGTGCAAGCTTCCCTGGGTTGATGTCTTCAATCCCGAATCCGAGAAGATGCAGCATACGGATATCTACATCAATCCTGCTTCGCAGGAAATCTATGCCGATTTCTATAACGGGATGCTGGGAACGAATATGGCCTGGGAAAAGATATTCGAGCAGACGGACCGGGACATCAATCTGCAGCGGGTCATGAACGCCATGGTCTATGGAGAGAACACCGGCATACACGACTGGATCCCGGACCGGGCCATCGGGCCGATCGATGATCATCTCTATGAGGCCGAAAAGGACTATCACGACCAGGAGCTCAGCCGAATCCTGGGAAAATCCTCCGCCGAGATCCAAGGCATGCAGACAGGGGAAAAACGGGAAATGCTGATGAACCACAGGAAAGAACAATTACGCAAACTGATCCAGGCCTATTATCAAGAACGTGGCTGGAACGCATCCGGAATACCGACCATAGATACCCTGCAACACCTCGGGCTATGGCAATTCCTGAACGAGGAAACCAAGAGCAAGCTCACCGCAATCATTGGTTGACCAAACAAAACGCATACCCCCTGAAGATTCAGGGGGGTCAGGCTTTCGCCAACAAAGCCGCCCGATACCCATCTCAAGCAGAAGGAAAACGTTTTCCACCAACAGAACCCAGCGATGTAAAAATTTTCTTCTTCAGCGGCGAACATGCAAGACGGCAATTGATTTCCTTCCAGATTCCAAGCGATTGCCTTTGCAAGTTCATGGCGCACGGCTTGCATTCATATGCATGAACAATGATTACTGTTCAGGGGAGGGAGTATGCAGAAGGCTCTACGTATCCTCAAGCTCTGCTTGATCGTCTTGGCTTTGGCATCCGCCGGTTGCGGCTCCGGGGGTGGTGGCGGCTCCAGTCCAGCAACTACCGGCACGGGCGTACAGGAAGGCGATAAAACCGGAGAGACGGCCTATCCGGCTTCGGCAGTGGAAGACATTGCACCGGGGACTACTGAGGCCCCCGGCTGGTTCAAGGGGGATCTCCATGCGCATTCGCTCTACAGCGACGGCAAGTTCAATGTGGCGAACGTCATCGCTAGGGCCGAAACGCAGGGGCTTGATTTCTTCGCGCTCACCGACCACAATACGAACGCCCACTGGAGCGATCCGGGCTTCCGGTCCGAGCACATGACCCTGCTCTATGGGGTCGAGTGGACAACCCTTGCAGGTCACGGCAACATCTTTTCGGATCAACCCTTCAATTGGGATGCCCTCGATGCGACCATTCTCGGCGGCGATGCGCAGGCCGCAATCGAGATTACGCACAGCCTCGCCTCCGGCGATCAGGCCATGCTCTTCCAGATCAATCACCCGACCGATTATACCTGCTGCCCTTGGCTTGTCCCTTATGAAAAAAGTAAAAAAGCGGATTGTATGGAGGTCTGGAACAGCTCCCTCTACATCCAGGGCATGAACCGCCTCACCACCGGGTTGGTCCTTGATCAATATCTCCAGGCGGGTACGCACCTGAGCATGCTGGGGGGCAGCGATTACCATCGGCCGCATGACCTCATGCCGGCATACGATGTCGGGGTGCCGACCACCTGGGTGTACGCCGCATCACAGAACGCCAGGAATATCCTGCAGGGGGTGATGCACGGGCATGCCTTCATCAGCCACTCCCCCGACGGGCCCAAGGTGCTCCTGCTGGCCGACCTTGATTATGCTGAGGGCCAAGCCCAGGACTTCGAAATCATGATGGGCGACACGCTTCCCCCTGAGGCGCTCGGCACAGATGTCTATTTCAGGGTGCGGGTGAGGGATGCCAATCACATGCTCGACCCGCAGGACTTCTTCACGGTAGCGGTGGTCATCAAGAACGGCCATGCAATCGCCAAAGCCCTCAATACGCTCAACGACTACAACTTCGACTTCTTCGATGCCCCCCAAAGGGGTGATTATTACCGGGTCGAATTGAAGCAGCTCTCGATTTCCGACGTCATACTCGGTGATTACCTCAAGCTGGGCTGGATCGCCGCCATCACCAACCCCATCTATACGGAATGAAACAGGGTGGAGTGGCCTGAAGCAGTCTCAATTCCATCTATAGTTGGGGCGGGCCAAAGGGAATAGGGCGGCCTGGCGATGGTGAATAGGACCCGCCAGACTACAGGGGGGAAATATAATTGACTTTTTAATAACAGTGTTATTATAACAAAGTTATCTTTATTATAGCGAGTTTGCACTATGCCCAGAATGCCTCGATCTCAACGCGAGGTTGAGATTGTAAAAAAGGAGATCCTCGATTCCGCCCTGCAGCTCATCATCGACGAGGGCTTCCACAACCTCAGCATGCGCAGGCTCGCCTCCCGGCTGGGTATGACCGCCACGACCATATACAATTACTTTTCAAACAAGGACGAGATAAATCTCATGATCCGCATGCGTGGGTTTGAGATGCTGTATCTGCGGCTCCTCGAATGCCGCAACCAGTATCCCGATCCATTGTTGAAACTGCGGGCCATGATACGCACCTACTTCGAGTTCGGCATCAGCAACCCCAATTACTACGACATCATGTTCAACCTGCACACGCCGAAATACCTTGATTACATAGGAACAGAGCTGGAACGGGTTGCCCGCATCGAGAAGGAGGCATCTCTGCGGACGTATGAAATCACCGCCAAGACCCTCGCGGAATTCCTGAACAGGCGGGGCACGGCGAGCGGGGATTTTGTGAGGTACAAAACCATCCAATTATGGTGCGCTGTCCACGGCATTATCAGCCTCAATAACAGCAAATTGCTGCGGGAAATTGACGACAACCCGGCGGATTTGATCGATCGCATGATAGAAGAGGTCATTGCACGCTTCCTGATATGCGGAGATGAGAGACTAGTCGAAGCCGCAGTGCAATAGGCAGTCTACGCCGGTACATTCAATATAAAGGAGGAAATGCCATGCAGATCAACACAACCACCGGCGCCGTGCAGAGGAAGGGCTCGGCGAACCTGCTCGTGACCGTGCTTTTGAACATAATGGCCGCAAGCTTCAACCGGCGCCGCGCGCTCAGGAAATACCTCGCGAGCGACGAAGGCTGGCTTAACTTCACGGTAGGAATACGGACGGAGACCGGTTCGGTGGAGAACGCCATCTCCTTCCGGGACGGGAACGTATCAGTGACCCGCCGCATCCCCAACGACGCCGACGTCGTGATGATCTTCGCCTCAGACGCGGCGCTCAAAAAGCTCCTCACCGCGCCGACCACCGAGCAGGTCTACATGCTCCTCAAAAGCGAGATGACGACCGAGGGAAAGCAGACCTATCTGCTCCTGTTCCTCTTCTTCGTTTCCGTGCTGCTGAAACGGCAGCAGATACGGGGGCTGGAGAAGGAGAGGGAGCGCTCACGGAAAACCGCCCTAAGCGAATGCCCGCGACCCCGTCCCGAGCTGAGCAGGGAACTCGCCGCGCGCAGGGCATACCGCATGCAGGCGGAGTCGATAGACCCGGGCGTGAAAAACCTCCAGGAGCCCTACCTTTCGAACTACAGCCTCGATGACTTTCCGCGGCTCAGAAAATTTCTCGATATACACTTCGAGGTCAAACCCGAGGTTTGCATCGAGATGCCCAGACTCCTCACCGAATGGCACAAGCGGAACGGCTTTGATAAAAGCCCCGACGGCACCCCATGGGTCCCGGAGCTCAGGAGGGCAAACGCCTACAAGTATATCATGGAAAACCGCAAACCCATCATCCGGAAAGGGGACCTCGTCGCAGGGACTACGACCTCGAAGGAGATCGGCGCTCTGCCGTACGTCGACGCGGCGGGGACATATCTCTGGCCCGAACTCTTCACCGTCCCGCACCGGCTGCTCTTTCCCTACGATATCTCGCCGGAAGACGCCTGGACCCTTCACCACGAGATATTCCCCTACTGGATTGACAAGAACTTCAGGGAACGGGTGCGCCGCACGCACAACGACCCGCTGGCACAGCGGATAGATGAACGCTTCGCAGTGTATTTCACCTTCAAATCGTCCGCGTTTTCGCACACCATTCCCGACTTCCCGCGCATCCTCCGCCAGGGCACACAGGGCATCATCGCGGAGATACGGCGCGCCATGGAGGAGGATTCGGGCGATCCCGGGAGGAACGCAGTGCGGGAGGCCATGATCATCTCCCTTGAGGGGCTCGCCTCCTATTCCAGGAATCTCGCGAAGCAGGCCGCCGCGGATGCAGCCGCCGAGGCCGATCCGAAACGAAAGACCGAGCTCGAAAAGCTCACCGAGATCTGCGAACGCGTGGTGGAATACCCGGCGTGCACCCTCGACGAGGCGGTCAACGCGATCTGGATCACCATGGTGGGCGCCCATATCGAGAATACAAATGCGGGGCTGTCGCTCGGAAGGCTGGACCAGTGGCTGCAGCCGTATTTCGAGGCCGACATGGCGAAGCTCACCACGCAGGAGGAGCGCGAAAATTACATCAGGCACACCATCGAACTCGTGGGCTGCTTCTTCTTCCGCTGCACGGACCATCTTCCCTGCATGCCCTACATCGCGACCATCTACTTCGGAGGGAGCTCCTCGGATCAGGCGATCACCCTTGGCGGCCTGACGCCGGATGGCGATGACGCCGTGAACGACATGACCTACATCTTCCTGAAAGTTACGGAGCTGCTCTCGATCCGCGACCCCAACATGAATGCGCGCTACCACCCCGGCAAAAACAGCGACACCTACCTCAAACGCCTCTGCGAGGTGAACCTCATCACGGCCGCGACACCGTCCATGCACAACGACGCAGTGATCATGGAGTCGCTCAGGCAATTTGGCTACGAGGAGCGCGACCTGCGCGACTGGGCGGCGGTGGGCTGCGTGGAGCCGACAATCGCGGGCAAACATACCGGCCACACCAACTTCCAGCTCATCAACATGGTGGCGGCTCTGGAGATGGCGCTCAACAACGGGACACATCCCCTCATGCGGTGGAAGCTCGGGCCGGACACAGGCTTGGTTGAGAATGGCGACTTCACGAGCTTCGAGCAGTTCTATGAGGCGTTCCTCACGCAGTTCAAATTCTTGATCGACCAGTCGGTGCAACTGAACAATTGGTACGCTAAGGAGCACCAGTACGTGCGCCCCACGCCGTTCCTCTCGGCGCTCAT
>CAYGXB010000149.1:0-2463 GCA_964353605.1 uncultured Bacteriovoracaceae bacterium | reverse complement strand
GGCGCTCATCGACGGCTGTATCCGCAAGGGTTTGGACGTCACAAAGGGCGGGGCGAAATACAACAGCTCCGGCACCGCGGTCATCGGACTGGCCGACGTGACCGATTCGCTCATGGTGATCAAGAAGCTCGTGTTCGACGAAAAAAAGGTGTCCTTCGCCGACCTCAAACGCGCTGTGGATAGCGACTTCAGGGACGATCCGGCGTTCCACGCGATGGTCACTAAAAGAGTGCCCTTCTTCGGCTCCGGCAGCGATGAGGCGGTGGCGATGGCCAACCGCATCACGAAGTTCGTCCATGACTACTACACCGCCATTCCGCACTACCGCGGCGGAAAGTACACAGTGGGCTTCTGGACGATGTCCCAGCACGTCGCCTTCGGGACTCTCACGGGAGCGCTCCCCTCCGGGCGGCACGCGGGCAAGCCCTTTACGCCGGGCCTCACCCCTGAGCCGATAGCCTCGCGCAGCCTCCTGGATAACATGCGCGACGTCGCCCGTCTGGACCCACACAACATCACCAACAACATGGCCTTCAACGTGAAGGTGATGCCGTCGCCCCACGATACGCGCGAGAAGGCGGTGCAGGACATGTTCTCCTACGTGAAGACCTATTTCACGCTCGGCGGGATGCAGATGCAGATGAACGTGGTGACCTCGGATACGCTGCGCGACGCGATGGCCCACCCGGAGAACTACCGCAACCTGATCGTGCGGATATCAGGTTACAACGCATACTTCGTGACCCTGCACAGGGACCTGCAGCTTGAGCTCATTAACAGGGCCGAGTACGGCATCGAACACTGAAAGGAGGAATACGGCAGGAGATAAAGACCGGCACACCGCTTCCCTGCTTCCTGTACAAGGAGGATAGTGCGCATGAAGGCATTGATGTTCAATTACAGTATCCCCAGGATCGCGCTGAGAAAGATCGGCTTGGGCGGCGATTTCTTCCTGGTGAAATACAGCGACGCGTGGCCGATGCCGAAGATCGTCCACTCGAACCAAGTGCTGGTGAAGACACGCCTGGGCGGCATCTGCGCGACGGACCTGCTCCAGATGTCGGTTTCGGTGTCCCTGTACGCGAGCATCATGGCCTCGCCCGTCAACCCCATACCCATGGGCCATGAAGCCATGGGTACGGTTGCGGAGGTAGGGCCCGCCGTTAGGGGGCTGCAGCCGGGAGACCGGGTTGTCTATAACCCCGTAGCCCGGTGCTCCTTCTACGGGTTCAAACCCTGCCCCAGCTGCCGGAACGGCAACTATCAGCACTGCTTCTGCCTCCTCGGCATCGGGGATGGGACAGACCTCGAGCGGGAGTACGGCGGCCGGCGCAAGTTCGGCGGCTTCGGTGGAGGCGGGTTCAGCGAGTACCTGCTGGGATTCGAGCAACAATTCCACCGGGTGCCCGATCATGTTCCGGACGAGGTGGCGATACTCGCCGAACCCTTCACCATCGCCCTGCACGCGGTGACGCGCCACATGCCCCGGCAGGCCGACACGGTGATCGTGGTGGGCGGGGGGATCATCGGACTCCTAACCATCAAGGCGCTGAGAGCCCTGGGCTCGCGGTGCCGGATAATATCGCTTGCGCGCTACCCCATGCAGGCAGAGATGGCCGCAAAACTTGGCGCAACTGAAGTTATATCGGAACGCAATCGCGACAGACTCTATGGCCGGGTGGCCGAGGCGACCGGCGGCGCGCTCTTCATCCCGCTTCTCAGCAAGCGTGTGCTGTACGGCAACCAGGGGCCCGACGTAATCTACGACTGCGTGGCCTCGGAGACCTCGGCGGACGACGACCTCCGGCTTGTCAGGAGCAACGGAAAGATCGTGCTCGTAGGCCTGGGATTCAATATCACCAAAAAGGTGGACTGGTCGCTGGCGATCTGGAAGGAGATCGAGGTGGCCGGAACCATCTTCTCAGGCAGAGAGCCCTATGAGGCAAAGGAGATCGACGCCTTCGACCTGGCGCTGGAGCTCATGGCGCGTGACCCGGTCGGTTTTTCCGGCCTCGTCTCCCATGCCTTCCCGGTGGAAAAACACCGGGAGGCGATCCGGTGCACACGCGCGAAGCAGGTGAACAGTGCGATAAAGGTGGTGCTGGATTTCAGGGGGAAAGAAGAGCAGGCGGCGACCCGCCATTCGCAGTAACATATATGCTGCATATTTTTATATCCTGTGCGACACCACGGGCATAGTGTGCCATTTATCCGGCACGAAATGAGCGGCGTAAAAACGCGCTTGCTCCAGTGTCACGCGGGGCTGGAACGCTTTTGAAAGACCGACCATAGATACCCACAAATCGGGTTAAGGAAACACCTGCATGAGGCAACAAAGATCTTTGAAATGATCGGTTAATACAAACTTGCAATCAAAAAAACTCAATCCCAGATAGGGGTATGATCTTGATTGAATAGCAATTTGGCATCAAAACTTCCAGCAGTGCTCAGCTCAGGAGCTCG
>CAYGXB010000148.1:0-7948 GCA_964353605.1 uncultured Bacteriovoracaceae bacterium | reverse complement strand
GCTCCGAGTGTGGCACGCCCTCGGACGCGCCGCGGAAGGTGACCCCGGGCGGGAGATCATACCTTGAGTACCGACTGAGGCGCTCGATGATCGCTTCGCACGAAAGACCCAAGGATGCCGCATTCCAGATACTCAGCGGCGTCACACGGTAGGTGTGGACATACTCGGGCGATTTGACCAGTTCGGCAAAGGGCAGGATCGCATCCCGGGCATCCTCGAAGACATTGGACATCACCTCCAGGAGGATGCTTCCGTCGCTCTGTACTATGACAGGTTTATCGCTTTCGTTCATCAGAATTATAAAAGATCACACAGATAGACAGAAAAGGCAATGGTCATTTTTGGTGGGGCACCCTCTATTGTAAGGTAAGGATTCTCTAGACCCCGCCCAGGGTGTATGGCTTGTCGCACTCCTATGTATGAGCGACTGTATTTCCTTCCCCCCCCTTGAGACTTGGCTCGTGCCGCCCCTTGCCCGAGCCCTTCGGGCAGGTCTTTCGACTTATCCCGTTCGGCTAACCTGCCGACTTGTGGGTGGTCACGAGGAATTTTGACCTATGCCATAGAGGGATGGAGAGGGAAAATTCCTGTTGATATTCATTCCTGAATATCGGAGAATGGGTTTAGATCGCGTATTTTCGGGAGATTATTCATGAAGATGCTTGAGAAAAATCCGCGTGGAATGAAAAAGGCCGATATTGTCGTCGGCATCCCATCGCACAACGAGGCCACTACGATTGCCTATACCACCGAGCAGACCGCCATCGGTCTGAAGAGATATTTCGGTCAGTTTGACGCGGTGATCATCAACTGTGACAATAACAGCACGGATGGAACCGGTGACAATTTCATGAACGCCGATACGGATGACATACCCAAGATGTATATAGCAACACCTGAAGGCATCAGGGGTAAGGGGAATAATCTCAGGAATCTCTTCAAGAAGGTTTTGGAACTTGATGCGAAGGCGGTTGTCATGGTTGATGCGGATCTGAAGAGCATTACCCCCACGTGGATAAAAAACCTGGGAGAGCCGCTCTTCAAGGACTTTGACTTTGTCGCCCCCCTGTACATGCGGCATAAATATGAAGATACAATAAACAACACCATCACCTATCCTTTAACACGCTGCCTTTATGGAAGACGGGTAAAGCAGCCCAGTGGGGGTGAATGTGGTTTTTCCCGGAACATGGTCAATAATTTCCTGAAAAGCCCTTTGTGGAACGAGGACGTCGCACAATTCGGCATCGACATCTGGATGACCACCCTGGCCATGAATGAAGGGGTCCCCATCTGTCAGGCCTTTTTGGGGAGACCGAAGATACACAAGTCCAAAGATAACATGCTCGAACCGGGGCCTCCCTTCCGACAGGTGATCAGCACCATCTTTGCCCTGATGGGGGCATATAACGACAAATGGGCCACGACGAAATGGAGCAAGCCGACGGCCATATTCGGTTTTGATACAGAAGAACCGGAGATGCCGCCCCCGGTCGAAGTGAACAAGGACAAACTGTACCAGCGGTTCAAGGGTGGGTTTACCGAATACTGGGAGGTCTACCGGAGCATATTCTCCACGGAGAATTTCCAGAAACTCAGGGAGATCGCGTCCTTGAGCATGGAGCATCTCGAGATGCCCGTGCCGGTGTGGGCAAAGATCCTCTTCGATTTTGCGATCGGTTTCCATAAAAAGGTGGCAACCAAGAACAAGACGATCGAGGTCCTTATCCCGCTCTACGAGGGAATGATCCTGTCGTTTGCGAACAAGACGGACGGGATGTCTATACAGCAGGCTGAGGAAGTACTGGAGGACATATGTATGCAGTTTGAGCAAACAAAGCCTTATCTCATAGATAGGTGGTAGGAAGAGGAAAGGAGCAGGTTATGGCAAAGGTCCTGATTATCGACGATGAAAAGCATATCCGGGTCCTCTACTCTGAAGTGTTGCAGGAGGAGGGCTATGAAGTAGCCGTTGCCGCAGATGGAAAGGATATCATTGAACGACTCGAGCGGGAAAAACCCGATGTCATTGTGCTCGATATAAAGATGATGGACAGTGACGGGCTGGATGTCCTGCAGGAGATAAGGAACAAGTACTATAACCTCCCGGTGATCTTGTGCAGCGCCTATGGGAACTACAAGGTGGACATCAAGTCCATTGCGGCCGATGCCTATGTGGTCAAGTCGTCAGATCTGACCGAACTGAAGAAGAAGATCAACCAGGTCTTGGAGACCATAGTGCCTGGGAAATGGTGAGTCCATGCAGGTTCATGCCGACCTTCATGCCCACACCAACGCCTCGGACGGGAATCTTTCCCCGCTGGAGCTCGTGGCGCTGGCCAAAGAGAAGAAGCTTTCTGCCCTTGGCATTACCGACCATGACACCCTCGTGGGGATTGGGGAAGGCTTGGAGGCGGGGGGGATGTATGGCATCCATATCATCCCCGGCATTGAGATCAGCGCTATCTATGATCCAGGCACCCTCCATATCCTGGGCTATTTCAGGGGATATCCTGTTGGGCTCGAAATGGACCTGGAGTATGTCCAGAAGGGCAGATCGGATAGATTCCCCAAGATCATCGAGAAGCTCAATGCGATGGGATTGAAGATCACCCTCACTGATGTGACCGAGATCGCGGGGGGTGCGCAGATCGGGAGGCCCCATATCGCCAAGGCCCTCATGAAGAAAGGGTATGTCAAGGATTTCGATGAGGCGTTCGACAACTATCTCGCTAAGGGTAAACCGGGCTATGTAGAAAAGAAAAAACTCACCTGCGAGAAGGCCACCATGCTTATCAAGAGACATGGGGGTGTCCCGGTCCTCGCTCACCCTTTCACCCTTAAGCTCGGTGATGATGATCTGAAACACTTTACCCTGCATTTGAAGCAATACGGGCTCATGGGGATTGAGGCCTATTACCCAGAACACACGCGGGAACAGACACGGTTGTATAAGTCGATCGCCAAAGCACTTGACCTGATCCTCACCGGCGGTACCGACTATCACGGATCTGACCGGAATGGGGTGTCCCTGGGAGATACCGGAGTTGACAGGGGGACGCTCATGACGTTGCTGAAGTGTGTAGAGAGATAGTGGAGAACAGGGAAATCAAGGAAACATATTCTAACGTGAGTGGGAGTTTAGCTATGTTTACCAAGGGGGTTCTCGATCAGATCGGCAATACACCCATTGTATGCCTGAAATCGGTGACAGATGCCAATATCTTTGCCAAGGCGGAGTACCTGAACCCCGGCGGGAGCATCAAGGATAGGGTGGCCTTGTTCATGTTGGAGGAGGCCTTACGCAAGGGTACATTGAAGCCCGGTGACATCCTCGTCGAGCCCACTTCCGGGAATACCGGTATCGGCATTGCCTTGGTCGGCGGCCTTATGGGTTTCCGGGTGATCATCGCCATGCCGGAAAACATGAGCCAGGAGCGGAAGAAGATCATCGAGGCGCTCGGTGCTGAGATCGTCCTGACCCCGGCCAACGAGAGCATGGAGGGTGCCATCAAGAAGGTGCGGGAGATCCAGGCGACCATGCCAAACGTCTTTATCCCCAATCAATTCGAGAATCCTGACAATCCCCTGGCCCATTACCTGATGACAGGGCCGGAGATATGGAAGCAGCTCAGTCATCACGTTGATATCTTTGTTTCGGGTCTGGGCAGCGGCGGTACCCTGGGCGGGGTGGGTAAGTTCCTCAAGGAGCGCAACCGTATGACCAAGATCGTAGCGGTGGAGCCAAAGAACGTCTCGGCCCTCCTCGGGCATGAACCTGGGCTGCACCGGATCGAAGGGATAGGGGACGGTTTCGTCCCGCAGGTGCTGGATGTTTCCCTGGTGGATGAGGTGGTCGAGGTGAGCGATGAAGATGCAATCTCCACCAGCCGGATGCTGGCGAGAAAGGCGGGGCTGCTCGTGGGCACGTCGTCCGGGGCCAATGTCTGGGCGTGTACGCAGATGGCGGAGAAATATGGTCAGGACAAGATCATTGCCACTGTTCTCGCTGACCGGGCGGAGCGGTATTTCAGCACGAGCCTTATTTAACAACCTTCAGCGCGAGAAAAAAAGCGTGTGCTGCTCAATCCCGTCCTCTCGCTCGGGGGAAGCGATCGGAAACAGTATGATGGGAAAATGAGGAATAAAAAGGGAAAATAATTTCATAAAGAAAGCAATTGTTTACCCACTTATCCACTCAGCATCAGAGGAGTATTTCCTTGGATTCATCAAAAAAACATAGCTTTATCAAGAGGTAGGGCAATTGGCACTCTCATTGCATTTCATCACCCAAGTGGTCTATGCGGCTAGACGAGGAGGACTAAGTTGATGAAGAAACGAGGCATAGTTTATTCCATTATATTCGGATCCCTGGCGTTTCTGCTCATGGGGGCGAGTGTATGTCAATATGATTTGAGAATCTGGACCAATCGCCAGGATGGAACGGCCACGATCAAGAATGCCTATGTCACAATCAACAATATACCTATCAATCAGGTCTATACCATACCCATGATTGTGGTAGACCCGGAGACAGGGGGAGAAGTAGAGAAGACCTTTCAAGAGAGCAACGGCCTGTATGTCTTTACCTTGGTCGATCTGATACCGAACGTCACCGAGGTTATCATGGGGCCACCGGAATACCAAGGCGTTCCCTATGTGACGCCCTTTCATTCCGTCCGGTTTAGTGGCAAGTTCACGAACACGCGGGTCGATGTTTATACCCCGTACCGGTATAAGGATGCCAGGCACCCGCTCGCGTCATGGCCCCTTGACAAAAATGGCATGAACAATGCGTTGGCTGCTACCGGGTCGACAACGTATCCGCTTGTATACGACAGCGCAGGCGTGCAATTTGTGGTTCCCTCTCAGTTCCACCCGATCCAGTCCAAGGAGCGGGATCACTGGGCGATGACCCTGCTTCCGAGCCTCATCGCTACACCTCAGGCCACCCTTGATTTTACCGGGGCTTCGGGGCTTACCTTCGAGATGTGGGTAAATGCTGCTAACCTCTCCGGCAACCCACCCCTGTTCCAGATCGGTGACACGATCCGCGGAGCGATCAATATGGCGGGGGGGCTGACCTTTACGGTGAACACCACGACAGTGGCCTCGAGCGAGCCGATTTCTTCAGGCATGTGGTACAGTGTGATCTTCACCCTTGCGAATGACCGGATGAAGATCTACATCAACGGCAAGGAAGTGGCATCGGCCGAGCAGACGACTATCCCGCAGAACCAGTTCCCGGCCGCGAGTGCCGCGGTGTATATCGGCGGGGACAGCCTTGGTTTCGCACCGAACATGAGCATCGACGAGGTGCGGGTGTTCGATTATGCCTGCTGGCCGGTCAACATCACGTACGATGCGGTGATCGTGCCCTTCGATACCGATGATGACACCTGGCCGAACACCGTGGATAATTGCCCGGATTTGAAAAACGCGGATCAGAAAGATAACGAAAAAGACACGATCGGCGATCTCTGCGACCCGGACGACGACAATGACGGGATAAGCGACTTCAATGCAGATGGCACCCGCTTGGATAATTGCCAATTTACCGCTAACCCTTATCAGGAAGACGTTGATGGCGATGGCGTGGGCGATGTCTGCGACAACTGCCTTGCCACACCGAATGCAAACCAGATGGACTCTGATAAAGATGGTGTGGGCGATGTCTGCGATAATTGCCCCATGGCGCGCAATCCTGATCAGACAGACACCGATGGCGATGGTGTGGGCGATGCCTGCGATCCGGATCAGCCGTAATCATAATCTTTGCCAGTAGCGTTAGCCCTATTCATATCCTTTTAAAATGGGGCCTCCGATATCGGAGGCCTTTTTCTTTTCTTTATGAGCGCAACTCTGCATTTACATTTTTGAGATTTGCATCTATAGTACTCATCCATGGTGCAAGAAGAACGCAGGCCGGTCTTGAGCGTGATCATCCCCATGTATAATGAGGAGGGGAACGTCGAGACCACCTTGGGAAGGATGCAGCAAACCCTACAGACCTTTGGCCGCCCATATGAGATCATTCCGGTGAACGATGGCAGCACGGACGATACGCTCGGGGTGCTCGATGAGATGGCTTCCCAGGATGGACGCATCCGGGTGGTCTCGTACTGGAAGAACGGCGGGCGGGGCAAGGCTCTCCGCTATGGGTTCAAGGCAGCACGCGGGGAATATATCGCCACGATCGATGCCGACCTTTCCTATGATCCAAGGTATATTCTCGACATGATCAGGGTCCTGGACGAGGAAAGCGACATCGATGTGGTGCTCGCGAGTCCGTATATGGAAGGCGGTGCCACCGAGGGGGTCCCCAGGGACAGGCTCCTCATCAGCAAGCTTGGGAACAGGATCCTGAGGCTGGCCATGTCCGAGAAGCTCCATACCTTGACATGCATTGTACGCTGTTACCGGAGAGCGGTCATAACGAGCCTTGATCTCGAGTCAAACGGCAAGGAGATCCACCTGGAAATCCTCTCCAAGATCCTTGCCATGGGGTTCGGGGTCAAGGAGATACCGGCAACGTTGACCGCGCGGAAGAAGGGGAAATCGAAGTTTGCCTTTCGCGCCACTGCCATCAGCCACCTCCTCTTCACGGTTTTTGAAAGACCTGCGCTCCTGTTCGGGATCCTGGGCATCATCCTCGCCCTCATCGGCATAGGCCTCGGCATCTATATCCTCGCCCTCTATCTCCATGCCGCATTGAACCCCAATCGCCCCCTGATCACCCTCATGATCCTGTTCATCCTGGGCGGCATGCAGATCCTGTCCTTCGGATTTCTGGCGTCACAGATCAATTACCTGCGCAAAGAGGTCTTGCGGGTGAGGAGGGCTATTTTCCCCTGGGATCCCGCAACCGGGTATGAAGGCAAAGGGCGGAAGAATACCGGGCAGATTGATGTCGGATCCCCGTCCAGACCCCCGCTTGAGTGACCCGGTTCCGTAAAATCCCACCCCCCCCTTGAGACCAGAGGGAGTCAGATTTTATCATTCCATCAGCACAGAAGTGCCAGGATCTGGGGTTCATTACTGCTTGACAACGTGTATCAATCATCCTAGATACGATACGTATTCCCCGGTAGCTCAACCGGCAGAGCGGGTGGCTGTTAACCACTAGGTTGGGGGTTCAAATCCCTCCCGGGGAGCCAATGAATTTGAGGGTTTGTAGGCTTTAACCTGTATTCTCATTTTTCTGAGCGACCAATCTCTCCCCATCCTTTCCCCATTTTTATATCTTGATGTTTGAGCTTTACAAATCCACCCCAAGAATTATTATTATCATGGAGAACAGGTGCATATACTATCCGGAGGGTTCGTATGAAGAAGATCGTCTTTATCATGCTGGTCATGCTTGGTCTTTGCTTTCCCCTTTGGGCCGATTACAAGGAGGCTATCAATAAGGGGGATTATGCGGCAGCCCGAGAGGAATTAAAGCCACTCGCCCAGAGAGGAGATGCCGAGGCACAATATAATCTCGGGAGGATGTATAACAAAGGCCAAGGCGTACCGCAAAACGATGAAATGGCAGTAAGGTGGTTCACCAAAGCTGCTGAGCAGGGACTAGCCGAGGCACAATTTGGCCTTGGTTGGATGTATCAAGAAGGACGGGGTGTGCCGCAAAACTATGCAGAGGCAATTAAATGGTACGTTAAGGCTGCTGAACTGGGATATGATAAGGCACAATATAACCTTGGCTTGATGTATAACAATGGCCAAGGAGTGCAACAAAACTATGCTGAGGCGGTTAAGTGGTACACCAAGGCCGCTGAACAGGGAATTGCCAATGCTCAATATAACCTTGGGTTGATGAATTACTATGGCCAAGGAGTACAACAAAACTATGCTGAGGCGGTTAAGTGGTACACCAAGGCCGCTGAGCAGGGATTTGCCAATGCTCAGTTTAATCTTGGGATGATGTATGCAAAAGGCCAGGGGATGC
>CAYGXB010000147.1:0-7968 GCA_964353605.1 uncultured Bacteriovoracaceae bacterium | reverse complement strand
CCATATGTGGTGCATCATTTTTTCGCCGGGATATGCCTTTTCGACGTATCGATTCCGAGCAGACGGCCGAAATTGGTGCCGAATATCTTCGCCCTGTCCTCATCCGTGATCGGCGGATAGCCGTAAGATAGCTGCATATCCTCCGGTATCTGGAATTCCCTCAACCCCCGAACTGCCCCTGCTATCTGAGCGCCGTAGCCAGCATAATCGGTACCCCAGATGATCTTGTCCGGGCCGACCCAGCGTAGGGCTTCGCCGAGGATCTTGGCGAACTTGCGGGGGGCGCTCATGGCCCATGGGACCAGTAGGCTCAGGCACACGTATACATTGGGATGCCCCATGGCAATCATATTGAGATCATCACAATAGGGATAGCCCATGTGGAAGGCCACGATCTTCAGTTCTGGGAAATCTCTGGCGACATCGTCGAGCTGGATGGGCAGGGCATACTTGCTCTTTCCCGGCGGTACCCAGCAGAAACCGGTGTGAATATCCAGCACAATCCCCAGTTCCTGCGCCTTCTCGTAGAACGGCCAGAGCTCGGGATCGTTCATGTAGGTATCTTCTGGAGGGTAGAATTTGAAGATCTTGGCGCCCCGCTCCTTCACCCAATACTCGAGTTCCCAGATGACATTTTTCACCCCCCTGTATTTAATGGGTGAAACGTTCGGTTGATAGATGAAGCGCTTTGGGTTGGAGTCAACCACCTTCGCCATTTCCCCATTGGTTACCCAGCGACTGCTATTGCCAGTTGTGTCCATCATGGATTCGGGTAGCAAACAGGCGATATCCACCCCGTATTTGTCCATAGCCCTGATGATGTTTTGCGGATTAGCGCTCTTCAGGGTCTCCCATTCCTCGATGCCTTCAAGCATCTTGGCCAGCAGTGCGGGATGAGTTCCAAAAAACAAGGGTCTGGAGATACTCTCGATCGCCCGCCACCACATCTGGACACCGGGGAAATGGTTGATGGGTTCCATATCCCCGATCAGATGACATTCCGGGTCTATCTTGAAAAAACCGTCTTTGATCTCTTCTTTAGCCATACCCAACTCCTTTCTTGAGGTGCTCTTCTTGTCCTATAACTTCTTGAATAACCAGATTATTTTATATCTAGTTCTCCTCAGCGAGGACCGGGCCCGGTGAATTTCCTCCAACATCGCTCGATAGCAGGAAGTTCGGGTTTCCACCACGGCCGATCCAAAGCCGGCGGTGGCTGCCGAAGCATTGCCATCGGTATAAGATCCTCGTGTTTCTGCCGGGGACCAATCCTGTACTCGTCTAAAGCATATTCCCTGCCCAGATTGGGATTCTGCGGGCAAGCCGGCGTAGAACCCATGAGGCACCTGATTGCACAGGTATTGCAGTACGTGCAAAAAACAATCTTTTTAACAGCAGACCGGACTACTTTGTTGGGATATTCCGGATCGCAGAAGAGCTGCCGGCCCAGGGCGTTGATGTCATATTTCCCAGCCGCAATGTCCTTGTCAGCCTTGACGGGATCGTGCTGACTGGCCAAAATTACGGGTATCTTCAAAGCCCCCTTGAACTTTTTCGCAATCTCGGGCAGATGCTGGGCCCGATCCTTGTCGGTGATCAAGTGACCGGATTCTTCATAGCCGCCACCCGCGGACAGGCTGATATAATCAGCGCCGCGCGCCTCGAGATCCTGGGCGACATCGATCATTTCATCAAAGGTGAGCCCTCCTTCCATGTATTCCTGGTTGCTGATGCGCACGCCGACCGCCAACCCAGGGCAGGCATAGCGAACCTGTTCCATGACCTCATTCAAAAAACGCTTGCGGTTACGCCATTCGCCGCCATACATATCGGTCCGCTTATTCGTCAAAGGCGAGAGGAACTCATGTTCCAGATACCCATGCGGGGCGTGGATTTCGATCACATCGAATCCGGCAATAATGGCCAGCTGACAACTGCGGGCAAATTCCTTCTGTTCGGACCTGATTTCCTCGATCGATAATTCTCTGGTCATCTGACCGTTCATGAACAGACGCGACATCTCGATTTTCTTGGCCAGCCCTTCCATGGCCTTGGGAATTTTATCTAGGGCAATTTCATAGGGCAATCCAGCGGTTGGAGCCGGGACTTTCAGGCTGTGATCGTATGAGTGCCCTTGTCGCCCAAAGCCGATGGTCATCTGGGCTGTTGCCAGCGATCCAAAATAATGGATCCGGTCGGTAAGCAGGGTAAGACCCTGGATAAAGCCCTCATGAAAGAGATACAGATTGCGGCCCCAGACAAACTGTGACCCAAGCCGAGTGCCAAAGATGGCCCCTGTGCTCACCCAGGCTGCACCGCCTTTTGCCCGCGCTCCGAAGTAAGCAATCATCTGCTCAGTTGCATGGCCATCACCCCCGGAAAGGGTTTCGTTCATGGGCGCCAGGACCATGCGATGCCTCAGTTCCACCGGGCCGATCTTGATCGGACGCAGCAGATTCTTGAGATGCGATTCCTTCTGTGTTCCTTTCGCCATTTTTCTCTCCTCCTGTTCTCAATCTATTTTTTTGTGAGGTTTCATATAAGTCCCTTTGCTTTATCCATGTATTTCTTCACCCGCTTTTCATTGGCGCTGCCGCGCAGCCACAATTCGGGATAGAAAAGCTCGAAGCCGGCCGTGGGATTCACCTGGCAGCCGAGCCACCGCGGCTCGAAGAGATTCATGTAGCAGAAATTACAGCGGGTACATTTCACGATATCCTTCGCCCTTCCCGCCTCGACTTTCGCGGGCCAGTAAGGGTCGGCAATGGCCTGCCTGCCGAGGGATATGATGTCGGTTTTTTTCTCCTTCACCGCTTCGTGTGCACATTCGGGGGTTATGAAGCCGGGAGTGATAACGGGAACGCCGCCCGCCTTTTTGAAACCCGGGGCATACTGCGTGAATTCGCCCTCGCCGTCGGGCGCAAAGGCCCCGGGGTTTTCGTAGCATCCCTGGGAAATATTGACGTAACTGATGCCCGCCGCGACTGCCATGGCGACGAATTTCTTCGCCTCGTCGTGGGTCATCCCGCCCGGCATGCGTTCGTCTCCGGAAAACCGTGCGCCGAGCGCCTTATCGGGACCGATTTTCGTCCTTATCTTTCTTATGATGTTAAGCAGAAACCGGGCGCGGTTCTCCGGACTTCCGCCGTATTCGTCCGTGCGCCTGTTCATCCGCGGGGAAAGGAATTGGTGAATGAGGTACCCGTGGGGCGAATGAATTTCTACGCCGTCGAATCCGAGCCTGAAAGCCGCCTCCGCCTGAGTCGCCATGCGGTCCTCCAGGTCTATGATTTCCTCAACCCGGAGTTCCCGAGGTGTTTCCGCCTGCAGTACCTGTGCGAGAGCCGGCGCCTCTTTCTGCAAAATGCCCAGAATGGCGAGTTCCAGTTCTTCGTATTCCCTGTCACTCATCTTTCTGACAGGTTCAAGGCTCTCCAGGCCCGTCGCCGCAAAAATTTCGGGGGTGACTCTCCTCACCTGCTTTTCCCATCCCTTATTCAAGTTGCGGATATCAATCCGCATGGGAACGGCAGAAGGAGCAGCCGACGGAATATGAGGCGTCTCGACATTGGGATGCCCCTGGCGTCCCCACCCCGGGCTCAACTGGATGAATATTCTGGTCTTGTCATAGGCGTGAATCACATTGACGAGCTTGGAAAGATAGCGGGAAAAACGGTAATCGGTGAACAGTGCGGGATTCACTTCTTCGGAACCACGCCACGGGTGGGGATTGATAACGATGCACTCGGTGATGATAAGGCCAAATCCCCCCTTCGCCCTCGTGGCGTACCAGGCGATGTTCTGGTCGCTCAGATAGCCGTTCGGCCCGGAGTAGGTCATATTCATGGGTGCCATGGCGATGCGGTTTTTCAATGTGACGTCGCCGATGGTAATCGGTTCAAACAAGGCCTTGTATTTCATTTGTCCCTCCTTCACCATGAACCGCCGGTTCCTAACTGATCATTCTCCCTTTTCCTTCCCAGAACTTCTGTTTGATTTCTTTCTTCATGATTTTGCCGACGATCGTCTTGGGAATGTCATCCCAGAAGACCACTGCCTTGGGACACTTGTATCCCGCGAGCGTCTTTTTGCAGTGTTCGATGATCTCCTCTTCCGTGGCTGCCGCTCCGGGCCTGAGGACGACCACCGCCTGGACAATCTCGCCCCATTTTTCGCTCGGCGAGGACACCACCGTGCATTCCTTCACCGCGGGGTGACCGTAAATCACGTCCTCCACTTCCTTGGGGTACACGTTCTCGCCGCCCGAGATAATCATGTCTGCCTTGCGGTCCGTCATGTAAATGTATCCGTCTTCATCCATGAAACCCATATCGCCCATATGGTACCAGCCGCCCTTTAGAACCCGGGCGGTGAGTTCGGGATTCTTCCAGTACCCCAACATGATGTGTTTGCCCCGGGCGCAGATTTCCCCTTTTTCGCCGGGTCCGAGGGGGTTGTCGTCATCGTCCACGATTTTCACCTCTGCGCACAGGGCCGGTTTGCCCGCGCTCAGAAGGTACTTTGATTTCTCCCCTTCGACATAATGATCCCGCCAGTCCATCATGGAAACCGCCGCCCCCGCTGTTTCGGTCGCCCCATACCCCTGGGCAAACTTGTTGCCGAATTTCCGGATGCACTTTTTCAGTACTTCCACCGGGAAGGGGCTCCCGGCGTAGGTGAGAAGTCGCAGGCTGGAAAGGTCGTACTTCTCCACGTTGGGATAATCCACCATCCAGCCGTAGATGGTGGGAACGAGATTCATGTGGGTGCACTTCTCGTCCTGGATGAGCTGGAAAATTGAGTCCAGGTTAGGGCGGCGGTTGATGCAGGCTTTGCCCCCCGCTATCAGTATTGCAAGTATCGGCCACCATGAAACGTGGAAAATCGGCAGGACGAAACAGGTGGCATCTTCCTGGGTGAAGCCCATAACCAGGGCCGGCGTAATCCCGGAGATCATTACATTGCGGTGAGAGAGCATGACGCCCTTGGGACTCCCCGTCGTGCCGCCCGTATACATGAGAACGGCAAGGTCATCTTCCCGGACATTGTAAAAATCGACATCGGGTTCCGTATCGCTCGTTTGCTGCAGCAACTTGTCATACTCAAGGAAACCCGGCAGCGGTTTGTCGAAGGTAATCCAGGTTTTTATATTGGTGAAGCGTGCTTTGAGACCGGCGAGACGCTCTTCGTATCCGTCGCCCACGATGAGGGCCGTCGCCCCGCTGTCGTTCACAATGTAGACAATCTCGTCGTCACTGAGACGCACGTTGAGAGGTGTCATGGTCACGCCGATTTTCGCGGCTCCGAAATACGCCTCAAGATACTTCGAGCAGTTGTCCGCCATCACGGCAAGCCGGTCTCCCTTGCAGAAGCCGAAGCCGGCGAGCACATTCGAGAAATGATTCACCCGCCTGTTGAACTCCCTGTAGGTGAGCCTCTTCCCCTCAAAGACAACGGCGGTGTTGTCGCGGAACGTGATTGCTCCGCTCCGCGGTATATCTCCTAATATGTACATTCGGATCCCCCTCGCACTCCAACTCGTACGCCGCATCGATGAGGAATGCAGCATAACGCGGAAGATGGACTTTTTACGAAGCCATCAAATCTTACGGCCATGATTTCGGCAGCCCCTGAAACTGCATCAGCATGTTCCTGCTCATCTCGTTCGAAATGGGCGAGAACTGTATCTGGTAGGCGTCCCGGACGAACATCGACACCGGGTATTCGTCGCAGATGCCGTACCCGCCGAATATCTCGGCCCCGAAGGTCGCGGCGTGACGCGCCCCTTCTGCCGCGACAAGTTTCGCCATCGTGGCCTCCAGGTGATAGGGTTTCCCGTTATCGCAAAGCCACGCCGACTTATAGGTGAGGTTGCGTGAGTTCTCCAGGTTGATGTACATGTCCGCAAGGTAGTTCTGGAGAATCTGGAACCGGCTGATCGGTCCGCCGAAGGCGGTTCTCTCCTGGACATACTTAAATGCCAGCTCGTAGATGGCCTCGATGATCCCCACGCCCATCATGGCCACCCCGATGCGTTCGGGATTGAGCACGGTCATGATCTCGTAGAAGGCGTTGCCGCGAGTGCCCAGGAGGTTTTCCTTCGGGACTTCAACGTTGTCGTAGAAGATCTCTACGGATTCGCAATGGTGGCAGCTGATCTTGCCGATCTTGCGGATAGTTATGCCGGGAGACTCTCGCGGCACCATGATAGTGCTCAGGGAGCGGCTCGGCTTGGCCCCCTTCTCGGTCCTGCAGATGGTGATGAGCGAATCCGCCACATGTGCCCCGGTGATGAAGACCTTCTGGCCGTTGATCACCCATGTGTCGCCCTTATCCTCAGCAATGGTCTTGATGGCGCCCAGGATATCCGTCCCGCCGGCAGGTTCAGTAAGCGCCATGCAGGTCTTGAATTTTCCCGCCCCGATAAGCGGCAGGTACTTTTCCTTCTGCTCTCTGGTCCCCAGTTCGTTGATGAAACGCACCCCAAATCCGGCTGTGACACCGATGGCCAGGGCCACCGACATGGAGGCCTTGCAGATCTGCTCGAACCCGACCATGATATCCACCTGACCCAGACCCTGCCCTCCATACTCCTCCGGGATTGAGCCGAGAAACAACCCAATATCGACGAACTTCTGCCAGAGCTCGTCCGGAGGAAAGTCCACGTTCTCGTCCATCCAGCGCACATACTCGTGCGTGAGCTCCTTTTCACAGAACTTCTTGATCGTCGCCTGCATGAGGAGCTGCTCTTCCGTGAAACCGAAGTCCATATCCTACCCCCCTACTTCTTCACTTCTGAGGCGATATTCGCCTCCTTCTGGGCCTTGGTGAGATCGTCGGGCTTCTTCCGGAAGCCGTCCATGACCGCCTGGATGTCCGGGGCATAGACGAGCCATTGGATCGCGTTCCTTTCCAGCGCCAGGGCTGCGTCGATGCTGCCGCACTCGAGTGAGCGTGCCATGACCTCTTTGCCCATGCGTAACGCGATCGGCTTCTTGTTGCTTATGATTGCGACCATCTCGGTGAACTTGGCCTCGAACTCATCATCCTTGAATACGCGGGTCAGAAAGCCCATCTCGTACATATCCCGGGCGGTATAGTCCTTTCGGCCACTGTAGAGGACCTCCCGTGCCCGGTAGATAGGCATGGCCCGCGCGAGCCTGACTGTCCCGCCCCAGCCGGGCAGAATTCCCATATTGATCTCAGTGGTACCGAACTTGGCCGATTCCCTGGCATAGATGAGATCGCACATAAGGGCCAGCTCGAGACCGCCTGCCAGGCAGTGCCCCGTGACCTTGGCGATGACAACCTTCTCGCAGAGCTCGATTGCCTTATTGATGTCATAACCGTCGTGTGCGAGCCAGTTCAGAGAGGCTCGATGCTCAACCAACGAAGGAAAGATAGAGAGGTCGCCCCCTGTACAAAAAGCCTTTCCAGACCCTTGGAGCACTACCACACCCACTTCCGGGACATCCCGCACCTTTCGGAACGCATCGAGGAGTTCAGTGGCCATCTCCCGGTTGATGGCATTGTATTTATCCGGCCGATTGAGAGTAATGGTGCATACCGGTCCCTGGATTTCATAAAGTGTCGTGGTATACGCACTCATTGTCTCCTCCTCAGTCTCTGGGCTGCTAACCCTCTTTATCAAAATCTCACAGCTTCACTTCTTTATTGGCCTGAAATAGGGCAGGGCAAAACCACTCCGCTCCACGAACACAACCTCAACCTCCATGCCGATCTTGATATCCTCCGGCTTGCATTCCACGATCCGCGTCATCATGCGGATGCCTTCCTCAAGATCCACGTAGGCTATGGTATACGGCAGCTCGTCTATGAACTTCGGTTCTACCATGCTGTAGGCGGTGGAAAAGGTGTATATCTTCGCCTTCCCGCTCGCCTCGATCCAGTCCAGATTGCCTGACCAGCATTCAGGGCAATATTTGCGGGGATAAAATATCTTTGCCT
>CAYGXB010000146.1:0-8082 GCA_964353605.1 uncultured Bacteriovoracaceae bacterium | reverse complement strand
TATTTCGAGCCAGTAGCGTGAGCAAGGGGGGAAATATGGCAGAAGAGAAGAAGGTTGATTACGATGTGGTAACCGACGAGGTCGCGATTCCCTACGAGCTGGCCTATGGCGAAACGTGGACACGGTTCTTTGACGGCCTGAAGGTGGAAAAGATTCTCGGCTCCCGCTGCAAGGGCTGCCAGCGGGTGCTCGTACCGGCGCGATCCTACTGCCCACGCTGCTTTGAGGAGATCCACAACTTCATCGAGGTCTCCCAGGAAGGGGTCATCGTATCCTGGGTCCTCACCGAATACGAATACTTCGGCATGCCCACCAAGCCGCCCTTCATCGGGGCACTCATCAGGCTCGATGGGACGGACTCGAACTTCCTCCACCTCATCGGCGGCATCGACTTGAGCGATGCCGAGTACGTGCGGCGGACCATCAAGAACGGCATGCGCGTCACGGTGGTATGGAACGCGGAGAAGAAGGGCCACATCCTCGACATAAAATATTTTAAGCCACTCTTATAGGCATCGGAGGTTACCATGGATTTTACGCTCACTGATGAACAGAAGATGTTCCGCGATACGATATATCGGTTTGCAAAGGAGGAGATAGCGCCCCTGTGCGAGGAGGCTGACCTCAAGGGCGATTTCAGCTTCGAGGTCTGGAGGAAATTCGGTGAAATGGGGATCTTAGGGCTCCCGTTTCCCGAAGGGCTCGGCGGTTCGGGTGCGGACATCGTGTCCTGTTGTCTGGCGGGCGAGGCCCTCGGCCATGCCGGCGTCGACGGCGGCCATACGCTGGCGATCGGCGCCCACACCTACCTGTGCGCAGCCACCCTCTACCACTTCGGCAATGAGCAGCAGTGGAAGAAGTATATCCCGAAGCTCGCCAGCGGGGAGTGGATCGGGTGCATGGGACTCACCGAACCCGGTGCAGGATCGGATGCCGCGGGTTTGCGCACCACGGCCGTGAAGAAGGGCGATAGGTACATCTTGAATGGCTCGAAGACCTTCATCACCAATGCCCCGGTCTCCCAGGTCATGGTCGTCTATGCCTCCCTGGACAAGTCCAAGAAGCACGAGGGGATCACGGCCTTTATTGTGGAAAGGGATTCCCCGGGCTTCTCCACCGGCCAGCCGTTCCACAAGATGGGCTGCAAGTGCTCAACGACCTCCGAGGTCTTCTTCGAGGATTGCGAGGTGCCCTTGGAGAACTGCCTCGGAGGTGAGTTTAAGGGCTGGCAGATGGCGCTGAGCTCGGTGGAGTGGGATCGATGCACGCTCCTGGCTCCGTTCCTCGGGGCGGCCCTGTTTGCCCTCGACGAGTGCGCCAAGTACGCTAACGACCGTGTGCAGTTTGGCAGGTCCATCCGCGAGTTCCAGGCCATCCAGCACCGCATAGCCAATATGCGGCTCTTCATCGAGGCTGCCAGGCTCGCCATCTATCGCGTGGCATCGTCCAAGGACAACGGCCAAATGCTCAACCCGCTCTTAGCCGCGGTCAACAAGATGTACGTGGGCGACAAAGGTTGCGACATGGCCACCGACGGTGTCATGATCCACGGCGGCTACGGTTTCATGCACGAGTACCCAGTCGAGCGGAATTACCGGGACGCGCGCCTCGGGACCATTGGCGGCGGCACATCCGATATCATGCGGATGATCGTTTCCAGGATCATGCTCATGTAGAAGAGGAGAGACAGACATGATAGACTACGAACTCACGGAAAGGGAAAAAAAGCTCAAGCAGGATATGGCCGATTTTGCGGCCAAGGCGATCGCGCCGCGGGCGAAGAAACTCGACGAGAGCCCAAAGGGCGAGGTGGGGCAGCTGGTGAAAGATAACCTCAAGCAGCTCGCCGGAGTGGACCTCCTCTCCAGCGGGATCGAGGATGACAAAATGGACATGATCAGCAGTTATCTTGCGGGTGAAGAGCTCGCCAAGGCCTGTGCCTCCACCTATATGAGCGTCCGGTCGAGCATCTTCCTCACCGGCGGAGCTTTTCTCCTCTTCGGGACCGCCGACCAGAAGCGCAAGTACCTCCCTGCCCTGAGAAAGGCGGACCTGGTAGGCGCCTTTGCCTATACCGAGGCCGATGCCGGGAGCGATCTCGGCTCCATCGCCGCCTCGGCTGCTGCGGCGGGTGATACGTGGCTCCTCACGGGGGTGAAGGACATCGTGCTCAATGCCCCGATTGCAGATGTGATTCTCGTTCTGGCATGGACGGACAAGAGCGCAGGACCTGAAAAAGGGATGAGCGTCTTCGTGGTTGAGAAGGGTGCGTCGGGCCTGAGCATTGGTGAACCGTTGGACACCATGGGCCTGCGCGGTGCTCCGCTTGCTTCGGTAAAGCTCGAAAAGTGTGTAGCTAAGGAGATCCTCGGTGGGACAGCCGGGAAAGGCTTGGCGCAAGTGGGCAAGCTCCTCGAGATGGGACGTGTGACCGCGGCCGCCCTGTGCGTCGGCGTCGGTATTGCCTGCATGGAGAGAGCCACAGCCCATGCCAAGACACACAAGGCTTTCGGAAAGCCGATCGGCGCCTTCCAGGAGGTCGGGTTCAAGCTGGCCGACATGTTCACCCTGAACGACCTCGGGCACACCCTCTCCCTCCGCGCTGCCTGGGCATACAATATCGGCGAGATCGATGCTCCGATCCTCGCCGCGTGCGCGAAGCTCTTTGCCGGCGAAGGTGTCACCCATGTGGCGAACTTGGCCATGCAAGTCTTTGCCGGCCATGGTTACCTCAAGGGCACGGATATCGAGCGTCTCTACCGCGACGCCAGGTTCGGCGAGATCTGCGAGGGAACGACCGAGATCCTCCGCACCGTTATCGCCAAGCACGAGCTTGACAGGTTTGCAAGATCCTAAGGAGGGCATATGCCGGTTGACAAGAAGTTTATCGGGAAGAAATACGGGCCGATGACCTATGAGATCGGCTGGGAGAAAGCCAAGGAGTATGCGCGGGCCATCAAGAACGAGGATCCTTACTACCTGGACAAGGAATTTGCCAAGCATACGAAGTACGGCGGGGTCATCATCCCGCCCACCTTTGCCGTCGTGTATTCTGGCCAGCTTTGCGTGCCGTTCTTCATGGATTCCGAGCTGCAGCTCGATTTCGCCATGCTCGTGCACGGTGAACAGGCCTTCGAGTTCTACGAGGTGGTCCGACCTGGGGACATAATCACCTCCTTGGGCGCCATCTCGAATATCGAGAACAAGGAGAAACTCGATTTGGTCACGCTTGAGGTGCTGAGCAGGAATCAGAACGGCAGGGACGTGTGCAAGGCAACGTATACCTTTGCGATCAGGAAGAGGGTATAATCATGGCGAAGACGATCAAGGATATAAAGGGCGGAGACAGTTGCTCGGCAAAGGAAGAAGTCGACAAGTACCGGACAATCTACTATGCAGGTGCATCCGGTGATTTCAATCCTATCCACATCGACCCTGAGTTCGGCACGATGGTTGGTTTGGGCGGTGTGATCCTGCACGGGCTCTGCACCCTCGGTTTTGCTGCCAAGGCGATCACCGACTGGACCGGTGATCCGGGTGCGCTCAAGAAACTCAAGTGCAGGTTCGCCAAGCCCGTCCACATCGGCGATACCATCACCACAGAGGTCAAGGTCATCGAGGTTACGGGCAAACGGGCCACGCTCGAGCTCAAGGTCACCAACCAGGAGGGCGTCGAGGTCCTCACTATGACCACTGCCGAGGTGGGCGAGTAGTTTATTGCCCCTCAGCTCCCGACCCATAATTGGGCAGGATAACCGAATGGGACGTGTCCAAGACAGGTCCGGAAAGCGAGGGCCATCCTTTGCCTTAAATTCCAAGCCTGCCCCCAACACGTTAATTTTACTATCCTACCCAATGGTGAGTCGGGAGATGGGGGCGAAAAGTTTATTCGCTTGAGGATTCGAACCGATACATACTATGGTGACCGCATGAAGAGACAGCTTATTGCAGCTATGATGTGTTGGTTCTTGTTGATGGGAGCAAAACCCCAGGGAGGGGTCACTCATACGGTCCAGAACGGGGACAGCCTTTCCAAGATTGCGGCCTGGTACATGCCGTATACCGCCGCCTATACGAAGAAAGAACTGATCACGAGCATCACGGCGATCAACGGAATTACAGGCCCCCTATCGCTTGGTCAGACCCTGCGCATACCGGTTGTCTGGAACCAGCCGCTTAAGCCCAAGACGGTTCCGAAGACCAAGGATTTTGTTGCTTGCGGCGTCTACATAAATCCATCTTCGGCCGGTACACGGTTTATTCTCGATACGGCCTATAAACTCAGGCAGCATGGCGGGAACACCATCGTCTTCGATGCCAAAGACGATTGCGGCGCGATCACCTATCCGAGCCTCATACCGGCAAAGTATTGCCCCAACGAGCACTATACCCCAAACATCGAGGAGCTGCCAAAGCTGATCGAATACCTGCACCGCATGGGTATCCATGTGGTGGCGCGCATGGTAGTGTTCAAGGACCCGATCATGTCGCGGGTCAAACCGGAGTGGTGCATCAATAAGGAAAAACAATGGCTGAATCCATCGGATCCGGCTGTACAGGAATACATCTTGACTGTGGTCAGGGAGCTTGCGGATAGCGGTTTGGATGAGATCCAGCTCGACTATATCAGGTATCATGCGGATACCGAGACCGGGACGGGTGTTGAAGGTGTAGCGCGGCCGGATGTCATCGCCGGGTTTCTGAAACAGGTGCACGACATCACCGCGCCCAAAGGGGTACTCCTGTCCATGGACATGTTCGGCATCGTGATCTGGCAGCGGGATGAGGACGTCCTTGTGGTCGGGCAGGACATCGCCAAGCTGAAGCCGTATGTGGATATCATCTCGCCCATGCTCTATCCCTCGCATTTCAGCGAGGGTTTCGATGGGGTGAAGAATCCCGCGGACGATCCCTACCGTTTCGTGTCTGCCGGGGGGAAGCGGATGAAGACCCTGGTGGGCGACGGGGTGATCATACGGCCGTGGCTGCAGGCGTTTCCGTTGCGCGTGACAAAGGGATTCGGGTCGAAATACATTCTAACCCAGATCGATGCTGCACGGGATTCCGGCGCCACAGGATGGCTCTTGTGGAGCCCGGGAAATCACTATAGCGAGGCCTATGTGGCCATGCAGAATCTTCTGAAGCAGAAGCCCGAGACGCAGGTTGCCAATGCGGCGGGCAAGACTCAAGGTGTGCGTCAGCAGACTCCATCAAAACCGGCACTAGCATTGGGAGCAGGTCAGGTTACGGGAATACAGCAGACACAAACCCTCGCGCACTCTTCAGGCGGAATTTCGCCCCCGGGAACCGCTCCGCCTGCTATGCCGAATCCGGCGCTGGGAGCCAATCAGACGACGATTGTCACGCAGAAGCAAGGACCGACTCCCCCGCGCATCTCTGCCCCTGCTCCGGAGGTGCATGGGTCTGGCGTTCTTCCGGTTCCAACGGGCGGCACCTGATTCAGTGGCTATTGATCAGTGATTATGGATTGATGATGAGAGAATGTTGCCATCCCCGTGCGAAGTATATACAAATAACTTCATTGATATCAGAGGAGATCGATACACATTTGATTGGCGGAAGCGCATGGGAATCGAACCCACCAGCCAATCTCGACGACCAGCACACCGGATTTGAAGTCCGGGGGACCCACCAGGACCCGTCCGCTTCCGAAGACGGTATAGCATAATAATCCGCAAAAAGGCAAATGAGGGCATAACCATGGTTGAGGATGGATGATTGCGCACTTTTGCTTGGAGGGGGAAGCCGCATCACATTCTCTTATAAAGACCCTGATCTCCACCGTTATTTGGGTGCTCAGTAGACATAATGCAGAGCACCTTTTCTCTTGTCAGGGTATCATCAAGGAAAAAGGATAAAAAATTGCCCTGGAACTGAAAAAAATTTCCCTCGCATGCGGTGGTTTTACATGAAAATGGTCCTGGTTTTTGAGCATGATCCCCTGGAATCGTCTATCCTCTCAATAATAATGACAATTTTAACAAATGTATAAAATTGCTTGCATCATATTGCAATGGCATGTATATTGCTCAAAAGTTGTTATAAAATAAATCTTTAGAGAAGGGGGATGGCATGAAAAGACAAACAAACTGGTTACCTTCTTTCCTGCTGGTGCTCGTTCTGGCAATCATGGCAGGGTGCGGAAGGGGCGGTGCTGACGATCCTAATGCCAGGTCCGAAGATGTGTACGGTCCTGGCGTACCGGTCAATGCCGTGAAATACAGCGAGGCAGCGACGATTACCCTCTACAAGGATGATGGGAACGGTCTGCTCCAGATTTCCAACGGCACCGTGGTACCGGGAGGTGATGTCAAGCTTGGTGTCAAGGTCGAAGGCGGAACCAAGAGCGGAGGCAGGGTATTCTTGAGCGATGGTGCCGGATACCAGAAGGAAGCAAAACTGGAGGGAGGGTTCTATGCATGCGAATATAAAATCCCTTCTGATAACCTGCTCGTGCCCATCCTCGTGCAGGTTATCTATTCCAATGGCTATGCCTCCAAGGAAAAGTTCGTTTTGCGGACCTTAGCAGGGGCAAGGGCGGACCAGCTCGTGCGAGACGGACTGGACGTCATGGTCGGCAAGGAAATCTTGAACAGCGCAGCAGGCATGAGTCTCAGTGGGATTACCATCGAGAGTCTCACTCCTGCAAATGAAGCCGGCAGGGACAAGGGGTGTGTCCTTCGTTTGAACGATCTCATTAACCTGGCCATCGATGATGGGATAGGGAATATTCAGCCCCCGGGTGTAGTCCTACCGACCTTGCTGATGTTAATAGGCGGTTCAATCCCCCTCGACATGGGGATCACGCAGATGTCCTTGGCTGAAATGATCGGTGGTTTGGCGGGAGATTTCGGCGCTGACATGAGCGGCCTTAATCTCGAAAGCAATCCACTCTTCATTGATGTGCACGGCCTGCCGAATGCGACCACCGACAATGTCGCCACCCTTGATCTGGGCCTGTTCATGGCTGTGAATCCATCCAAAGATCCCGCGGACCCAACAAAATGGCTATTCCCCACAGGTGTGAGTGTATATCCGAATAATAACGATACCCACCCGAAAGAGATTCTGACCCAGGCTGACGTGGATAGATTGCTCGGTGACGACGCTGCGAAGCAGGCCAAGAGCCTGGGAGCCAACCTCTCCATGGACAACCTCAGCCAGTTCGTCGGTACGCTCCTCAATGGCCATATTACCCTCGATGCCGCCAGTCTGCCGATCCCGCTCGCTATACCAGGGTGGAGCGCGGACAAGGGGCCTGGTGTTGAGCAGAAGATGAATATTTCCTTCAAGAAGGAAGGCATAGCCTTTGACTTCAGGGCCAGCACCCCGTTGCTTATCCTGAACGATCTGCGCATGGAGTACACCGAGAATGGCACGCCGGTGTGGCAGATGTCACTCGACTTGGCCTTTGCACTCGATGTCAGCAGCCACAACGCAACGGTCAAGGATCCTAAAACGGGTGAGATGGTTGAGCAGTCCTTCCTCGATATCTATCTGACCCTCGTCCCTGAGCTGGCGCATTGCCATGTGATGAAAGATAATCCCGGCATAGGGCTCTTCGACCATTCCCAGTTTGTCGTGTCGCTCGTCGGGGCACTGGGTGCGATGCTGCCAGCGAATAATGCCGCGGATCTGATGGCCTCCATCAATATGTCGGACCTCGGGTTCATCCTCAGGAGTGCCAGCGCCAAAACAGACGCGGCGGGCCGCTGCTTCCTGAAGATGGTCACCGATGAGGCTGATATAAGCAAGGCTGGACTCTGCTTTATCGATACTGCTTCTCTGAAATAGGCGTTGAAGAAGTAAGGCGTTTCGTATTATACTATAAACCGCGCAGGGCACCTTGCCCTGCGCCAATATACATAAAACGATACTTAAGAGGAGGTCCTATGAGCATTTTTAAGTGGTTTCTCAGCATAAGCGCGGTCTGCATGCTCCTTGCCGGCACCGCCTTCGCCGTGAATGAACCGGTACTCTTCAAGGATGCCAAGTTTGAGCTCGAGGGCGATTACGAGCTCTACGGCAAATACTTCAACGAGCGCGATATCAACAAATATG
>CAYGXB010000145.1:0-8091 GCA_964353605.1 uncultured Bacteriovoracaceae bacterium | reverse complement strand
GACGACGCCCTCGGGCGTGGCCGCGATTTCGATTGGTACGTGGCCCTCGCCCTCGGACCACCGGTGCGGCCGGCAGAAGGTCTCCACCGAATTGTCGAAGTGGCCAATCGGCAAGAAGCCCTGGGGCGCGGTATCCTCTGCTTCGCTCATCTTCACCATCCCTTGGGGGAACATCAGCAGCGCCACCGATGTTTCCGCCTCGTCGGCGTGGACGAATGGCGTTTCGATGTGGTCGTCCTTGCCCTTGGGGTAGAAGAATTCCCTGACCGCCCTATGCCAATCCATCACCTGGAACACACCCGGAAGCTGGTATCTGTAAAGGAATTCGTGCAGCGCGGATTCGAGCACCCAGAGCTGGCCGTGATTATTGACGATGATCTGCTTGCGGAAGCCGTCGTTCCAGAGGCCGAGCATGACGTAAATGAGCATCTCCTTGACGACCTCCTGCGGGATGTTGACGGTGCCCGGCATCCCAATGTGATGGAAGGGGTGCGCGCCGTAGCTGAGCGGATTGTGAGCGAGGTTCACCGGCCGGCCCTGCTTTTTTGTGTGCCTCCTCACCGCCTCGCAGATCTGGGTGACCATGAAGCTGTCGAGGCCGGACACGGTGTGGAGGCCATGGTTTTCCGTGCATCCCACGGGGATGAGGACGATATCGTTCTGTCGCCGGTTCTCGATCAGGGTGCAGCGTGGCGTGGTCTGGATATAGCTGCCCGGCATGCCCAGCTCGGGCGGTGACGGAACGCCGTATGCCTTCAAGATGGCGTCGATTTTCTTCTCCGAGGCATCCCACAGTTCTTTCTTGAGCCTGCCGACCTCGGTGTCTTCGAACATGATGGCTGGATTCTCGGTGGTGATCCACAGGTTGCTTTTTTTCACCATATGCATTCCTCCCGTGCATGGATTCCTTTTGATACTCTCATGGTTATGGTTTAAGGACGACTTTGATCGCGCCGCCGAGTCTTTTTACGAAGGTCTCCAGCGCCTCGTTTACTTTGTCGAGCGGGAAGGTGTGTGTGATGAGCGGGCGCGCCTTGATTCTGCCGTCGCCCATGAGCGGCGCCACTTTCGCAAGGCTCCTGTCACCCTCAGCCTTGCTTCCCGCGAGGGTGATGTTCCCCTGATTGATCTTGAACGCGTTAATCGTCACCGGCTCGCCGTATATGCCGACGAGCGAGATGCGGCCGTTCTTGCGGGTGTACTCGACGGCGTCAGAGAGTGACCGCGCAGTGCCCGCGCATTCGAGAACCGCGTCCGCGCCGACGCCTGCGGTGAGTTCGAATACTCTCTCTATTACGTTTTCCGTGCGTACGTTGATAGCGATGTCCGCGCCGAGCTGTTGTGCCAGTTCCAGGCGTTCCTCGCGCGTGCCGGCGATAATGACCCTGCCGGCGCCGCATTGCCGCACTATCTGCACGACCATAAGTCCGATTGGTCCCGGCCCGGACACGACCACGGTTTCTCCTGGCTGCACGCCGCCGATGCGGGTGATGCCGTACATCGCAGTGCCGGCAGTGGTTATCAGCGTCGCTTCCTCGAAATCGAGGCTGTCAGGTATGCGCGTCAGCGTCTTGATGTGGTTGACTGCATACTCCGCATAGCCGCCGTTGACCGTGAAACCGTAATGCCGGTGCCCGGCGGATAGGTTGCCGTAATTGAGACAGACCGTGTAGAAACCGCGGATACAATTTTCACAGATGCCGCAGCCCTTGTGCGGCTCGACCGCCACGCGGTCGCCTACCGCAAAGCCCACGACCCCATCCCCCAGGGCAACCACCAAGCCGGCATACTCATGCCCCGGGATGAAATCGCCATAGGGTGGCTGGTTCTGCCAGCCGTGGGACACGATCTTGGGGTCGGTACCGCAGATGGCGCAGGCCTTCACCTTGATCAGGACTTCCTGTTGCCCCGGACGGGGGGTCCCCCTTTCCACGACCCGCAGGTCATTCTGTCCGTAAAGCACGGCTGCTTTCATCTTCTCCGGAATCATAGATTTTTCCTTTCTCAATCACAAAAAAACACGCCGTACATTTTAGGGTTTCAGCAACACCTTGACCGCTTCCTTGGACTCGGTCATCCTTATCCCCTCCCTCCACTCGCTCAGGTCGAGCATATGGGTAATGAGCGGCCGGGTCTTCACCTTCCCGCCGGCCATGAGGGAGAGCGTCCGCTCCCAGCTCGTATAGCAAGAGCTGAAATGAAAGATGAGCTGGGGAACGCGAAAGATCAGTTTCTTCCAGGGGATTGAAACTTCCTGAGAAGCCGGAATGCCGATGGCAAGAAAGCGGCCGTCGATTCTGACCATTTCCAGTCCCTGCCGGATGGCGGAAGGGTCGCCGGAAAGGTCCACCACCAGATCCGCTCCGATGCCGCGCGTCTTCTGCATCACGATCTCCACCGGATCGGTCTTCTGCACGTTCACCGCGTAATCGGCACCGAACTGAACGGCCATTTTCAGGCGGGTTTTCTCGTCCGGCTCGGTTCCTGTGATCATGACACAGGCTGCACCTTCCGCCCGGGCCACCTGCAGCGCCATAAGCCCCAGGGGGCCACATCCTAAAATGACAACGAAATCTTCCGGTTCAACCCGCGCCCGTTCGAGCATACCGTGAACTACAACGGCCATGGGTTCCACGAGGGCCGCCTCCTCCTGGGAGACTCCCTCGGGAATACGATGGAGAAGCCAGGCCGGCACCCTTACATACTCGGCAAACCCACCGTCTATGCCCCAGCCCAGGGCGCGCTTGGAGGGGCAGACGTGCTTCTTTCCGGAGAGGCAGAATCGACATTTACCGCAAACGTAGCCATGGACCTCCGGGACCACTCCGTCGCCCACAGACCAGCCTTCAACGCCATGGCCGGTCTTCACGATTTCGCCCGCGAACTCATGGCCCAGCACCACCGGCGGGTAATAGGGGTGTTCGTCATGGAAAATCTTCACATCGCTTCCACAGATGCCCGCCGCCTTCACCTGCACCAGGACCGCGTGCTCATCCACCTGCGGAACAGGCATCTGTCTCATCTCGATCTGATCGTTTCCCTTGGCCGTTTTGACCAGGGCACGCATGGTTTCAGGGAGTCCCATCGTTCGCCCCTTTCTGTTCCAAGCAATCCTGATTCACCACATTGGTCGGCACACCCTTCAGGAAAGCCCGAATGTTGTTCAAAGCGATGGTGACGATCCGTCTGACGGCCTCATGCGTAAACCATCCGATATGGGTCGAAACCACCGCATTCAGATCGCCGAAATCGTAGACCCGCTCCCTTTCACCTTCTATGACGTCGAGCCCTACACCGAAGAGCCGCCTTTCCTTCAGGGCCGCGATCAGCGCTTCGGTATCCACCAGCTCGCCGCGGCCTGTGTTGATGAGGATGGCCCCAGGCTTCATCTGACTGAGGGTCTGCGCGTTGATGATGTGATGGGTCTTCTCGTTCAGCGGGAGATGGAGAGAGACAACGTCACTCTTCTGGAGGAGTTCCTCAAAGGTAACATATGCGAAGCCGATCCTTTCGGCCGCCATCTTGTCCTCGATCATGTCATAGGCACACACGTGCATGCCTAGGCCTTTTGCAATCCGTGCCATCTTCAACCCGATGCTTCCGGTGCCGACGATCCCGATCGTCTTGCCCTCCAGGTCCACGCCTTCCATCCCGTCAATGGAATAATCGTTCTGGGAATAGCGCCGGGCTGCCTTGGGTATCTTGCGTGATACGCTCAACATCAGCCCGGCCGCAAACTCAGCAACCGTATTGCTCCCGTAGCCGGGCACATTGCACACCGGGATGCCTTTTGAGGCGGCGTGCTTCCAATCGATGTGGTTGTAGCCGGTCGAACGGGTGACGATCAGCCTGAGCTTGGGAAGCTGGTCGATGACGCTCCGGTCATACTTCATGAACTGATCGCGTGTGCAGAGGATATCGGCATCTTGGGCCAGCTCAACGAGCAGGGCTGGATCCTTCACCGGGCCATGGATATCAATGCGGCAGTCTTCGACGACAATATCTTTCGGATGCTCGAATATATGGTCCACAAAGCAGATCTTCATCTGTCCGTCATCCTCCACAGGCCTTTGCGACCTCTTTCTGGAACCTCTGCTTTCTTAATAGATTTATGCATCGTTGGCATTTTATAGCTTTGCTTTTTACCGCAGGTCAATCAAAAGATGAATGCATTACATTGCCTCTCTTTCTGTATGTCTTCTGCCAAGCAGAGACCCGCTCACCATGATGAGGAAAATGCCTGACAGCATATAGACGACTGAGATACTGCTTGGAGGAGTCAATGAAAATACATAGAAATAGACCAGAATTGGTGTGGTCTGTATTGGTACCTGCTGGATAGTTATCAGATTACTTGCCTGACCGTACTTAAAGGCCATTTGTGTCTGCCACATGCCGAAAACATTTGTACCTACTAATATTACGCTCGCAATGACGAATACGGCAACCTGCGCTGTAGTCCCATGACCGTATAATACGACAAACATTACGGCCAACAATGGACTGATCCAGAAGTTCGCTAGGCTAAATGGAAACCCGTTTGAAAAAGCCATGATAATGCCTTTTCTAGAAACGCTCTTAAGAGCAAGTGCATGGGTTACAATCCATATGATAAATAAAGTTACCGTGTAGATGGTCATCCTGGTAACAAAATCTAGGTTGGATAAGGCCTCTTGCACCTTGTCGCTGTTGATTCCCAGTTCGCTCATACCTAATAGGGTTATGCCGCTGATCATCAGCCCTATTCCAAGGAATTCCGAGTGATCAAGCGATTCTCGATTGATTCTCACAGATCCCAGTGCCAACACTATCAACCCTGAGGCCATAAGCCCCGGAACCAATGCAGGGCCAATCTTATCCTGGGCGAGCATAAAGAAGACAGTTCCGACGCCTAGTTGCAGGAAAAGGCCGAAAATCCAGACAGGGTTTTTTAACAGTATCCTCATGAAATGCTTGTCCCTTGCGTGCTTAGGGACTTCATTCACTATTTTCTTCTGGAGAATCTGGCCAAATTGATTTAGTGCCCCGCTCAAGATCGCATAAGCTACTCCCACTGTATAATTGCCGTTCATTATTACTCCTTCCGTGCTTATGATGATATTTGATCTCGACCCAAACTGTTCTTCCAATGGATTCCGCAAGGCCATATTCAATATCAGTTCTTGGACAGACTCCTAGAGGATTTCCTTGTAAAAGACTTCTTCGGTCTTTTCCATCCAGTTGTAATAATATTGTTTGTAATATACGAACATACATAGTTCGGGCCAACCCTTAATTTGGCTTACATGCTGATTCAGTGCTTCATTCCTGACAGACACAAGATCCGTCACATCATAGACCACATCCCAGAAGGGGGGCCGGGGTCTTTTCGGGAAATCCGCCAGGGCGGAATGATCGAGATGGGGTCCTGGGTTTGGCCAGTGGCGATCCCCGACGCAACAGAAAGGAATATTAATCGGAATTTCATCGTGGACAATGGCATGCATAAGCGTAACCGGGATGCCCCGTTGAGTCCGCACGATCTCGGCAGCAGCTCGTGCTGCCTGATACACCACGCGGTGGTCAGGATGGTTATCCCAGAAGGAAGTAGTGATCACAGTGAGATTCTCAGCATTAGGGGGGATCAGCGTCGGTAGCAGATCACTCACATTGGCCACAGCATGTTCGCCAGCATCGGTCAGCACATCCTTCCGTCTTCCTTCGGAAAACGAAGATTTCGCCACAAGTTTCAGATCCGGATATCGGAGAAAATGGAGATGGGAAGCATCAATCCCGAGCACCCCGCACGCGGCGCGTGCTTCCTCTTCCCGTAATTCCATGATCTTTCGCTTCTTCTGCTCTTTGCTCTTTTCCCAGCAGGGCCCGGGAAGACCGGCTGCATCCCCTGCCGTGACGTAGATGATCTCTATCCCCGTACGACCGTCGTGGGCGGCCCTGTAAATCGTTCCGCCGGCCAGGATGGTTTCATCATCCTGATGGGGGGCAACAACGACGAGAGACGGTCCCCCGCAAACGCCCTCATCTCCTGTATTTTCGCTACGTCCCCATGTCTTATCTCCTGTATTTTCGACGCAACCCCATATCAGGACGACCATCACAGCCAGGGACAAGGTTAGTTGAACAACTCCCCTCCAGTATGAATTCGATCTATTCATCGCACATTTTCTCCTTTTTGAGACGTTCAGTCTGCATGTAGGGGTAGTGCAATTTGCACTGCTGTCTTTTTCTCAGTATGTCTTGTTCCGTGAAGATTTGTCCTCGTTTCGCATGGCCATCTAATTTTTCAGGTTGGTCCTGGGTTCGCACGCCTTGTAACTTGCGATGTTCCCTTGAGCTTTCCAGGTGCCTTTTTTTTACAAGTTTTGCGGGGTTTCGCCCTAGGGTCTTCCTCCCCACTTGTTTTGTCCAGTTCCAGAAGAATCCGCAAGGCCTCCTTTCCCTTCATTCCCTTTCGAATCCCCACCTTGCGGGCTTCGTCCGTCAAGGCCATGATCCGCGCTTCAAAAAGCTGCTCCGGATATACGTAGGGGTTCTCCTGGGTGCCGCGGGAGATGGCCACGATGTGGTTTGCTTCTCCAAGACAGACCACATCATAGGCTCCACAGCCAATGAGTCCGCGGTTGGTGATGAGTGCGCAGTACATGCCGCCGTTCCACTCCGCCCTGTGCCCTATACATCGTCCCCATTCCGTCTCCATGACCTTGTTCTCTACGATCGGCAAAGGGTTCTTCTTCATCTTCTTCCTCCTTTAATGGCTTCCGGTGCGGCACGACGAAGTCTGCCGCATGCTTGCCCTTCTGCAAAGGGCGCCAAAATCTCGAACCAAGCGGTTTCGGTTGTCGTCAACACTTGATCAGTTCGCTGATATCGACTGCTCGTTTGTACTTCGCCGATTGGTACGCGGCCTCAACGGTTGCATGGGCGATCAGGGCATCGGCAAACCCTGGGGAGGCCGGTCGGCCGGTCTGAATCGACTCGAAGAAGGCGCGGCTGGCCAGCTCGTTCCAGAAAAAGGGCTGAACGCTGACCCCGAGCGCGGCGAGATGTTCCCGCAGAATCACATTGGGGTCGATGCGGGCGGTCGTCTCCCCAGCGATCTCCATACGGAATGAGTTATCCTCCGTGTCCACGAGGACACCCGAGGTAACCTCGACGATCCCCCGCTCAAAGAATACTTCCAAGCGTCTTTCCTCGCGGCCTTGTACGCCACCATAGACCGTCATGAGTGTTCCGATCACGCCGGACTCGTGCTCTAGGCAGAGTGCTGCAGCGTCTTCGATGCCAAAGCCGAACACACTTCGCGTTATCGCCGACACCCGTCTGGGAGGACCAAACATCCATGAGACAAGGTCGATGGCGTGAATGGAATGCTCGATGAGGGGCCCGCCCCCCGAGTATTCGCGTTTCGACCTCCAGGAGCTCGAGTAATCCAGGAATTCGGTCGTCGGCCAGCACTCGTCGTCCCTTACCAGGTAACTCATCGTCGATCCGAATTCCCTACTCTCCACCAACCCCTTCACCTTCGTGTGCATAGAGTTCCATCGGAACTGGAAACCGACTTGGGCAACAATGGGTGTCGCAGCGACCGCTTCGTAGATCTCTTGAACCACGTCGAAGCTAGGGGCAAGTGGCTTCTCCGCGTACAGGTGCTTGCCCGCCGCAAGAATTGGAAGAATCAGGTCGCGGTGGGTGGCGGTAGGCGTGCAGAGAAAAACGGCGTCCACCTCTGGGTCGGCAAACACCTCCTGCGGATCGGCGACGAGCCGTTCGAACGGCCAGTTGCAAGCTGCTTCTTCGCAACACTTTATCGAAGGATCTGCCGCGATCACCGGCCGGATCGGCACGCCGTCGGCTGCGATGTGGGCTAGAGATGCAGCGTGGATCCGCCCAATATTACCGCACCCAATCAGTCCAACACCGAGTAGTTTCAGCACGATGCTCCTCTCTTTTTTTGTGAGGGATTTTCTCCTGTTGACAATAAATTTAATAGCATTGTAATATATTTCTATTAATTTAACAAGGATAAAATTATGAACAGGATAAAATTATGAACACCCTCATTTATGCCATTGGTCAGAAGATACGAGATGT
>CAYGXB010000144.1:0-8115 GCA_964353605.1 uncultured Bacteriovoracaceae bacterium | reverse complement strand
GATATTGCCATAGAGAATAATCCTCTGATCAAAGCAACCGATGAGAAGATAACCATTAAAAAGATGGATAAGTATGCTGCCCTAACCTGGATGCTCCCGACGGTGCAACTCTCCTATGGATATATGCGTCTGAACAAGGCCCCCGAACTCGCCCTCGGACAAGATATCTATCTGCCGGTCCTGAACGACCAGTCGCCCCCCCGTTTCGACAGCACAGGCAACATCGCCCTCGACTGGGATACGCGCAGACCCTTGTATGCCTATATCCCCGGACAGGGCATACCACTTGGAACAAAGGACAACTACCAGCTCTCGCTCGAGGCTACGCAGGTCCTCTTTGCTGGCGGGGCACTATATAATAATTATTTGATAGCAAAAAATGAGGTTCAAGTATCGCAAATCGACAAACTAAAGGCGATCCGTGAACTAAAAACCAAGGTTATCGAGTCTTACTATGGAGTCATCGCCACGCGGCAGGCTGCTGAAGTTGCAAAAACAGGGGTGGCCTCGGTCAAGGCCCATGTGAACCAGGCCCAGGCCTTTTTCAAAGCGGGCGTCATCCCCAAGAACGATCTCCTCACGGCGCAGGTGAAGCTGGCCGAAGCCCAGCAGGCTCTGATCACCGCTGACAATTGGGCGAAAACCGCCGAGGCGGGGTTCAATGTGGCTCTGGCGCGAAATATCTCTGACCCGGTAGTAATCGAGAGCGATATACCCGAACCACCACTCGAAGAACCATTCGAGGCCTTGGTAGATACTGCCATGAAGAACAGACAGGAAATACAGACCCTGGAACTGCAGGTGGATTCCACCCAGAGAGCAATCACAGCTGCCCGTGGTTCATTCAGCCCGCGCGTGGCCGCCACCTATAAATACGAGCGCAAGGGTGAGGACCCGGACGTCCCCGACGATTCCTGGTCGATCGGTGTGGGCTTGGAATGGACGCTCTTCGGCCCTCTCGATGAGGGGGGAACTCCCTATTCCAATCTGGAAAAGGCCAAAGCCGCCCATTCCGCCGCACTCTTTGTATTACAAAGCCAGAAAGATCAGGTGGCATTCGAGGTAAAAACCTCGTGCCTCTCGGCTCTCGAGGCCAAGGCCAAGATGGAGGTCAACATCATGGCCATTGACCAGGCCGAGGAGAACTTGAGGATCCAAAAGCATAAGTACAATCTCCAGGCAGCCACCTCCACCGATGTGCTCGATGCCGAAACAATGCGCGCCAGGGCCAAAATAGATTATATCAGGGCCAAAACCAATTATGCCACAGCGATCGCCAATCTACACGCATCCATGGGGATTTTATAGGAGGGCACTATGACGAGGAAATATTATATCGGATTGGCCGTCGTAATGGTCATCCTTGCCGTGTTCTGCTCTCAAGGCAAGAAGGAAAATAAAACGAAAGAGACGGAAGCCAATGCCGCCATCAAAAAGGAAGCGCTTGCCTCCAAGGCCGAGGTCACGGTGGCCCTGGTGAAATTAGGGCCCATTTTCAAGGCCTACTCCGCCATGGGAACCATTGCCTCCAAGGACATGGCGCGGATTATGCCCAAAGTAATAGGCCGGATCGCCAAGATCTATGTCTCTGAGGGTGACCGGGTGTGGGCAGGAAAGCTCCTCATGCAGATCAGTCCGGCCGAGTATCAGTGGGTCTATCAGAATGCCGCGGCCCTGGCGCGGACGGCCGGTGTATCCATGGAGAAAAGCCAGCGGGACTTCGGCCGTGCGGAGAGTTTACACAAGGAATCGGCCATCTCCGATCAAAACTACCAGGATGCACGCAGTGCTTACGAGGCTACGAGGTATCAGTATGAGCAGGCCAAGGCTGGTGAGGCAATCGCGCAGAAATCACTCCAGGAATGCAATGTCATAGCACCCATTTCCGGCGTCGTGACCTTCAAATTCGGCAACGAGGGCGAACTTACCGGTCCCCAGTCGCCCTATCCGATCTTCATCATCGAGCAGATGGGGGCAGTGAAGTTGGAGGTCGATCTGCCCGAGGATGCCTTCGGCTACCTCGCCGTCGGAAACAAGACCATCATAACGGTCGATGCCATCCCGAACCAGACCTTCGAAGGCACGATTACCAAGATCTACCCCACCATCAACCCCTTGAGCAAGACGTTCAAGGTCTCCATTGCCCTTGCCAATCCCGAGATGAAACTCCGGAGCGGCATGACCGCCCGCGCCAAGGTCATCCAGAAGGCGCGGGAGAACACCATTTATGCTCCCAAAACAGCTCTCCTCTCTGGTGAGGAGGGTTACTTCGTCTATATGGTGGATGGCAGCATCGTGCGCAAGACCAAGGTCACGGTCGGCATCGAGGGTGATGACAAAATGGAGATCTCCAACGGCCTGGCCGCCGGCAATCGGGTGGTCGTAGAGGGTCTGACGGGCCTGAAGGACGGGATGGATGTCAAGGTCATCTCTCAGGATCGGCTGGACATGGCGCAAGCCTTATCCACCCCCAAGAAAGTGGCGCAGGGACCGATGCAGATCGGATCAACCCCTTCCACGCCCGCGGCTGCCACCAAGGAGAACTAACACCTACGAAGGACAGACTGGATAGGAGCCCCTGATGAGCCTGGCTGAATTTTCCGTTAAACGACGCATCGCAATCACGATGCTTACCCTCATCATCGTTCTGTTCGGGGTGCTGGCGTTCAGGGACCTCGGGATCGACCTGCTCCCGGAACTGGAGTTCCCGTTCATATCGATCGTAACGGTCTATGAAGGCGTGGGCTCGGAGGAGATGGAGGTCCTGGTCACACGCCCCATCGAGGAATTCGTGAGCTCGGTGGGCGGTATCCGCGAGGTGAAGTCCATCTCTTCAGAAGGAATCTCGACCATCATGATCCAGTTCGAATGGGGCACCAATCTCGATGCCGCGGCCCAGGATGTGCGCGAGAAGCTCAGCTGGGTAACCGACTACCTGCCCCGTGATGCGGATACCCCCATGGTACTCAAGTTCAATGTCTCCAATATGCCCATCTTGGAGTACGGTGTCACGGGTATGGCCAATACCTTGCAGCTCAGGGAGTACCTGAAGGATACAGTAGCGCCAACCCTGGAGCGGATGGAGGGTATCGCCTCGGTCTTCCTCTTCGGCGGACGGGAGCGGGAGATCCAGGTCCTTCTCGACCCCACCAAGCTCAGGGCAACCGGGGTCTCCCTCGATCAGATCAAGCGCGCCATCATGGCCTCCAACCTCACCCTTTCCGGCGGCCATGTCGAGACCCTTCAGAAGGAATACATGATCCGGACGAGCGGATACCTTGAAAACCTGGATGAGCTCCGGGGCACCATCGTATCCGTAACCAAGGAAGGCCAGGCCATACACCTGAGCGACATCGCACAAATCCAGGACTCCTTCAAGGAGATCCGGGGACATGAGCGCACCAACCGGGAACCCTGCGTCATCTTCGGGATCATGAAACAGAGCGGGGTGAATACGGTCAAGGCCTGTGACAGGGTCAAGGCACAGATGCAGGAGATCGAGAAGAACCTCCCCCCCGGGGTAAGGTTCTGGCTCGTCTTTGACCAGGGAACCATCATCAGCAACTCCATCTCCAACACGGGAGAGGATGGTCTGCTCGGCGGCCTGATCGCCATCTTCGTGGTCTGGATCTTCCTGCGGGCCATCCGGCCCACCTTCGCCATCGCCCTGGCCATCCCGCTCTCCATCGTCACCACCTTCATCGGGATGAATATGCTTAACTACACCTTTAACATGATGACCCTGGGCGGCCTTACCCTCGCCGTTGGGCTCTTGGTGGACGATGCCATCGTGGTGATCGAGAATACCTTCCGCCACCTCGAGCAGGGCAAAACGCGCGAAGAGGCCGCCACCATCGGCGCCAACGAGGTGGTCCTTGCCGTCACCGCAAGCACCTTCACCACCATGGCCGTCTTCGTACCCTTGAGCCTGGCCAAGAGCATCGCCGGAAAGCTGGCACGACCGATGTCGCTCGTAGTGTGCCTCGCACTAGCGGCCTCGCTCTTTGTCGCCTTCACCATCGTCCCGGCCATCGCCGCCTCCCTGTTCAAGAAAGAGAAGGCCTTCTATGAGAACATCGAGCACAAGGGCTGGATGAAGCGACTCAACGAAAGGTACAGCCAGTTCCTGGCCTATGCCCTCTACAAAAAGAAACGGGTCATCGGTACCGCTGTTGCCTTGCTGGGCATCAGCATAGCCATCACCCCTTTCCTCGGTACGGAATTCATGCCGCGGCAGGACTTCCCCATTTCCATCTTGAACATCTCGCTGCCGGAAGGCACGGTCCTCGCAGAGACCAATCACGTGGTGGAGCAAGTCGAAAAGCTCTTCCTCGCCCGCAAGGAAGTCACCGCTGTGGTGAGCCAGGTCGGCTTGACAGGGAGCTCGAAGTACGAAGCCGCACAGGGGGGCGAGGTGGGTGGGGTGAACAAGGCCACTGTGTATGTGCGCTACAGGGAAAAGAGCGAGCGCGACAAGACGGTCGATCAGGTGATCAATGAAGTGCGGAACAAGTTCCCACCCCTTATCGGTGTCGACTATCGCTTCCAGGATGTGGCCGGCGGTTTCATGGGCTCGGGCGATGCGCCCATCCTCGTCGATCTCTTCGGGCCCGATCTGGATGTCCTCGATAAGATCAGTGCGGAGATGATGCAGAGGTTCGCGAAGATCGAGGGGCTCAAGGACCTCAAGAAATCGCTCAAGAAGACCAAGCCAGAGATCCATATCGCCGTGGACCGGGAGAAGGCCTCCAAGATGGGCCTTACCGTGTACCAGATCGGGGATGCCGTGCAGACCGCCATGCTGGGAAATGTGGTGAGCATGTACCACCAGGGCGGCAAAGAATACGATATCCGAGTCCGTTTCCAGGATCCCTATCGCAGCAGTATCGAAGCCCTGGGCAACGTCGCTATCCAGTCCCCCATCGGATTCACCCTGCCCCTGTCGCAGGTCACCAAGCTAAAGAAGCGCTACGGGCCCATCACGATCATCCGCAAGAATCAGGAACGCGTGGTCAGCATTGGAGCAACCAATTTCGGCCGCGATCTGGGGAGCATTTCAAAGGAGATTAAGCAGACCATGAGCACGATCAAGATGCCCGACGGTTACTTCTGGCATATCGGGGGGAGCTATGAGGACATGCAGAAATCATTCGTCGAACTCGCTCTAGCGTTTCTGGTATCGATCGCACTGATCTACATGATCATGGCGGCGCAATTCGAGTCCCTCTCCCAGCCCTTTGTGGTCATGTTCACCATGCCGCTCGCCTACATCGGCGTGATGCTGGGCTTGGTCGTCACCGGCAAAAATCTTTCTGTCCCGGCCCTCATGGGCCTCGTCATCCTTATGGGCATCGTGGTCAAAAACGGCATCGTGATGATCGACTATATTAATCAGCTGCGGGAGCGGGGGGTGGAGAAGACCCAGGCCATTATCCAGGGGGCGAGCATCCGGCTGCGGCCGATTCTGATGACCTCGCTGACTGCCATCGTGGGCATGCTGCCCATGGCATTCTCGACCCGGGAAGGATCCGAGATGAGCGCACCCATGGCCACGGCGGTGGCCTCTGGCCTCCTCGTGAGCACGCTCCTCACCCTCTTCGTGCTTCCCTCGATCTATTCCATCGTCGAAGACCTTACCCCACGTATCAAGAGGCGGATCAATACATTCCTCTTTGGTGAGGAAGCAGCGCCTTCTTCAGATGCGGTACGTCCTGAAGGGGAAATAGGTAGGGTAGACGTATAACGAAAGCAAAGTGGGATAGTGCCGGCTTGATACCAGGTTACAAGGTATGGTAACTATCCTTGCATGAAGAAAAGGGAATTAACCTCCGAGATAGCGAAGATCCTGCGTATTGCACCCAAAAACCGAGCGCATGCAATCATAGACTCTCCCCTTACACAGGAGATCCTCGAGTCCCTCCCCACCCAGGATGCCTATCTCATCATCAAGGAAGCTTTCGGCGCGGATAGCGAGATTCTCCTCCAATATACCCCTCCCGAGAAGATCTGCAATTTCATCGACCTCGATTGCTGGGATGGCGATATGCTCTCCCTGGAGAGTCTCTTTGCATGGATCGCCGAGCTCTCCCAGGCCTCCCCTGAGACGCTCCTGAAAGTCCTGGAAATCATAGATCCCGAGATCATTATCCTCCTCTTCCAACCCTACCTCAAGGTGGTCATCACTTCCCCCACGGACGACATTATCCCAGAACTCATCGAGGAAGGGTTTGAAACCTTTGATAACAATTACTTCTTCTCCTTCCATGAGGAGACCGAAGAAACGAGCGTCCTGAGGAACATCCTCGACATCCTCCTTCTCCACCACCCGGATATGCACTACCGAATCCTTGCGGGGGTACGCTGGGAACTGCCGTCGAACATGGAGGAAACCGCCTTTCAGCATCGCTCCATTCGGCTCATAGAGCTCGGCTTCCTGCCCCCGGACGAGGCGAAATCCGTCTACCAGCGCCTGCGCACCGACAAGATCATCGCCCGCAGACTCAGACCAGAAGAAGTACCCCGTCCGGGTGACGAAGAGTATTTCATCCCTACCCCGTATAGCGATATGATGCACCGCAAAGACCTCATAACAGCAACGCTCGAAGGGGTCAATGAGACCACCCGGCAACGTTTCCTCTTCGAGATGGTCTACCTGATCAACAAGATCATCATGGCCGACTACAAACCCCTGAACGATCCCGAGACCGTGAGAGCCTCCACGGAAAAGGCTATGGCCATAACGGCCCTGGGTCTCCATATCGCCCTGCGGGCGAGGGGAGAATCTGCCCAGGCCATCGTGGATGCCATGAATGCCGAGACCTTTTTTTCCCTCGGTTACAACTCCCTGCTGGAACTCCAGCAGCGGACCAAAGGGGTCCTCAAAGGTGTCAGAGCAAGCATGATACCCCTCGCCTATCGGGAACACGTGGATGGTCTCCTGAAAAAAAGCCCCGTCTATATGGGTCACGCGTTCACCTCTCTCGAGGAGCTGGATCTGGTCACGGCGAGCGTCGACCAGCTTGATGCCTTGCGGAGGATCCTGCGGCATATCCCCTGGAAGGGGCACCCACTTAAGAATACCAATATCGGCCTGGAGGGACTCGATATGGAGAACATCATTCTCACCGCCCTGGCGGTGAATATCGCTACCGAGGAACTCACCTTCCGGCCGCTCGCATCCGACGAACTGGCCGCATTCTTCAAACACACCACGGCCATGCAAAACCATCAGCGCCGATGCAGACCCGAATTCAAAAATGACCTCTTCACCCTCCTCCATTTTCTGGACGACTCCATCCCCGAATACACTCTCCATGACACCACCAAGAGTCTGATTAAACGCTTCGAAGACGAGGTATCCGGGCTGGAAGACCTCCGTCATATCGATACCCGCTATCTGACCTGCCTGGTCGTAAACCTCTAGGTCAAATCAAGTTGCAATAAAGACCTCAGCCTCCCTGAATCTTCAGAGGAGTTCGACATCCGCCGCAGTCGTTGCACGCCGAACTGAAGGCCCGGCGAGCAGCGTCTACCATGTATCGTTGGCCCTCCAGGCGCTTGACCGTATCGGAAAACATCTCGTAAGCTGCTAGAGATAGACTGGGACGCGCGCATCAAGGCCTGGACCTCAAACAAGGCGGGAATCGAGCAAACCAAGGCCCTGCGGGAAAGACTCGACCAGGCCATGGAGAATCTGGACATTCCGATACTGAAGCCCATCTGGCAGGAAGATGGGAGCCTCACGACCTACCTGCCGGGACTAGCAGTGATCTACACTACCGCATGGCGGGATTCCTTCGGCAACAACCTCCTCTTTGATATGGAGAAAGCCTTTAAAGCACCCATCATGGAAGGGCAACCCCCTGAAATATCAGATATCGACCATGAAGCGCTGGACATTATGATCAATCATGCCTTCAGGCAGTTACTCTCCCTCCTGCGGGAGAAGAACACCGCCTTGATCCTGGAGGGTCGGTCCCAGGGCTGCTGCCTATTCTGCGGTATGCATCCGCGCATCGCCTTCGATACGGAGTCGGCTTGGACCCTCTTCTATCACTTATACGGGCATAGTTGGCAGTTTTCCCGTATCCGCTGTACGGCATGCAATAACGCCGA
>CAYGXB010000143.1:0-8125 GCA_964353605.1 uncultured Bacteriovoracaceae bacterium | reverse complement strand
GCGACTTGGACCCATACTTCGCGCCCGTCGCCCGCAATCTCTCCGCCACAAGTTCGAGCGCCTCCTCCCAGGTGCTCTCGGCGAGCTCGCCTTGTTTCCTGACCAGCGGTTTGGTAAGCCTGTCCGGCGAGTTGATGAAGTCATAGGCATTCCAGCCCTTGGCGCAGAGCATGCCCTTGTTGACGGGGTTAGTCGGGCTCGGCTCCAAGCCGATCACCCTGTTCCCATCGCTGACCAGGTGGAAGGTGCACCCGCACCCGCAGTACGGACATACACTCAAGGTTCTCTGCATCAGATCGCCTCCTTTATGTTCTCGATCTCCGGATAAGCAAAGACCGGGCCGTCCATGCAGCAGTACTTATCACCGATGGCGCAATGCCCGCATTTGCCCACCCCGCATTTCATCATCCGCTCCAGGGACATGAAGATGCGCTCCTTGGCAAATCCGAGGTTCAAGAGCTTCTGGAGCACGAAGCGGTACATGATGGGCGGCCCGCACAGGACGGTGTAGGTGTCCTGCGGCGACAGCGCCGTATGATCGAACAGGCCGGTCACTACACCGACATACTGCTTCCATATCCCCTCCTCATCCCGATCCACGCTGTAGAGGTACTTTATGTCGTTCCGGTCGAAAAAGCTCAGGAGTTCGTACTTGAAGAGGACATTGTCCGGATTGTTCGTTCCGTACATGAGGATGATGTCCCTGAACTCGTCGCGCTTGTCGAGGAGGTAGAGCAGGAGCGAACGCAGCGGTGCGAGCCCCAGACCTCCGGCCACCAGGAGCAGGTTGTGCCCCTTGAAAGTTTCCACTGGAAAACCCCTGCCGTACGGCCCGCGAATGGAGAGCATGGCACCTTTGCCGAGCTCGAAGAGGGCGTTCGTGAGCGAGCCCGTGCGCCTTACGCATATCTCGAGCGTATCAGGCCTGGTAGGGGGGGAGGAGATGCTGATTGGTGCCTCGCCCTTGCCGAAGATGGAGACCTCGATGAACTGCCCCGGCCCGTGACCGAACCCCTCCCAGGACGATCCGTCCAATGGCTTCAGCTGGAACAGCCGATGGTCCTTGATCTGGGGAAGGGTATTGGCAATGTGAACCGGATATGGCCTGTATATGTTTGCCCCCATGCTTCCTCCTTCCTGCAATGTAACAGCTGCCTGGAATCAGGCAAGATTGATACCACCATCCCAACCAGTCGATATTCCACATGATTATCTTGCGATGCCCTGGCGATACCCGCCCATATGGGTAATCCTGCCCCATTCCCGTGGGTAAATATACCCCATGCGCGGTGAGAGAGAGACCGGCCATTGTGTTACCCCATGAATATGCAACAGAATACATAGATGGCGCAGATATTGCTATCTATTTCTGCAAGGGTGTTCGGGTGGTCATGCTTTCGACCCTAAAGGATTGAGGAGGGATTCTGATAAGGAAGGTGTAGAGATGCTGGTTGTTGCTTGTATCAAACAGGTGCCTGATACGACCCAGGTAAAAATCGATCCGGTGACCAATACCCTGGTTCGGGAAGGGATTCCTTTTATCATAAATCCCTTTGATAGCCATGCCCTGGAGGAGAGCCTGCGCCTGAAGGACAGGTTCGGTCTGCGGGTCGCGGCCATTACGATGGGACCGCCCAACGCCGAGATATCCCTACGCAAGGCCCTTGCCCTGGGTGTGGACGAGGTTTACCTGCTTTCAGACCGCGCATTTGGGGGGGCCGATACCTTAGCAACCAGTTATGTCCTGGCGCAGGCCATCAAGCGCTTAGCTGAGAAAGAAGAGATCGCCTTCGTGCTGTGCGGGAAGCAGACCATCGATGGCGATACCGCTCAGGTTGGGCCCGGGATCGCGGTGCGTCTCGGCTACAGTCCCTTGACCCTGGTTGACCATATCGAGGATGTCGACCTTGGAGCGAAAAAGGCGCGGGTGAGAAGAAGGCTTGAAGGACGGCATGAAATCGTGGAAGCGAAGCTGCCGGCCCTGCTGACGGTAGTGCGGGAAATCAATAAGTCGCGCTATCCGACCGTCCCCATGCGCCTCGATGCCCAGGATTCGACGGTGCATCTGTGGAACAATAATGTTTTGAATCTCGATCCGCAACAAATCGGCCTCAAGGGTTCTCCAACCATCGTCAAGCGCATATTCTCTCCGGAACGTGAAAAGGGTGAGATCATCGGTGATGGTGTGCACGATCCGGTCGGGACAGCCAAGCTGCTGGTCGAGAAATTGGTACAGCGCGAGTTGCTCATGTTGTAAGGGAGATCGCTTGTTAATGAACAGTATATAAGAGCCTCAGGATAGATGGAAAAAGAAAAAAAAAGAAAAAAACCACGTGACAAAGCAGTCTTAATTCCCAACAAGTGTATTGCCTGCGGGCTCTGTCAAAGTGCCTGTCCGGTTGAGGCCATCGAGATGAACGCCAAGGGTGAGCCGATCATCCTGGTGGACAAGTGCATCGGTTGCCAGAAATGCGTCAAGGTTTGTCCGGCAGAAGCGCTGGAGATGTACTTGGCCCCGGAAGAGCAGGAGATCTTGGAGCAGTTGGCGGGGCAACCGGATGAAGGGCAAACCGAGGAAGCCGACTCCGAAGAGGTCCAATTGGCTAAAAAGCTGGCCCGCTATCGTGGGGTATGGGTCTTGGTCGAGAGTACGGATTGCGTCCCGGCCAAGGTTTCGTGGGAGCTCTTGGGGGTGGGAGGGCAACTGGCTGCATCCCTGGGTGTGGAGCTTTGCGCCGTTGTCCTTGGACATAATGTGGAGGGCCTCTGCGCCGAGGCCTTTTCCTATGGGGCGATTAAGGCCTACCTGATCGATGATCCGATTTATCGCCATTATCGGACGGCGCCCTTTCTGGAGGCGGTTTTCTATCTGGTTGAAAAGTATAAACCCGAGGTTGTGCTTATGGGCGCCACCGGTTTGGGAAGAGATCTGGCAGGTGCGGTGGCGACACGGCTCAAGACCGGTCTGACAGCGGACTGCACGGGCCTGGGCATTGATGAACGCCGGAATCTGTTACAGACCCGACCGGCCTTTGGGGGCAACATCATGGCCACCATTTTGTGTGAACGCAACCGCCCGCAGATGGCCACGGTACGGCCGCATGTCATGCCCATGCCCGCGAAAAACCCCGCGCCCACAGGACAGATTATTCGAGATTTACTACCCTTACGTGAAGAGGATATTTTTACCAAGGTCCTGGAGGTCATCAGCGATAGCGCCCATAAAGAGAGTGTGGATATCGCCGGGGCCGAGTTTATCGTTTCCGGCGGCCGCGGGATGATGGCCAGGGAGAATTTCAAGATACTCCTGGAATTGGCTGATGAGTTGGGCGGCGTGGTCGGGGCTTCCCGGAGTGCGGTCGATGCGGGATGGATGCCGGTCGAGCGTCAAGTCGGTCAGACCGGCAAAACCGTACGCCCCAAGATTTATATCGCCTGCGGCATCAGCGGGGCTATTCAACATCTCGTGGGTATGCAGAACTCCGACCTGATTATCGCCATCAATCGCGATCGCGAGGCCCCCATTTTCGAGGTGGCCACGTATGGCATCGTCGGCGACCTGTTTCAGATCGTTCCGGCCATTACAGAGAGTATTCGGGCCTTAAAGGCAGGGAAAAACGGTCGGCGAACGGTGTGTCAATCATCATAAAACTGTATGATAAGAAGGAAGATCCATGATACCTAATCCAACGATCGTCGCCTTGGTCTTTATAGCCGCGGCCGTCTTGTTTATCTGGAGTTGTATCGGGCGCTTCAGTCTGGTCACCATCGGCAAGCCTGAAGACCGTTTTCATGACATCGCTCTCAGAATCCGGGACACCCTGCTGTATGCCTTTGTTCAAAAACGCGTCCTACGCAAGGCCTTTGGCGTCAACCATTTTGTCCTGTTCTGGTCGTTTATGACCCTTATGCTCGCCAATGCGGAGTTTTGTCTGCATGGCATATTCCCCGGGCTCAGTTTCGCGATCCTCCCCACGGTAATTTATCATCTGCTGGTCCTGGTCTTCGATCTCGTATCGCTCTTTGCCTTGACCTGCGTGGTGATTGCCGCCGTCAGGCGCATATTCTGGCCGCCATACCCTGAGGCGCTAACGCTGGATGCCTTTATCATCCTTTTCATGGTGGCGTTACTGATGATCGCCTTCTTTAACCTGCATGGCGTTGAAATCGCAGCGGGCAATGCAACGGCCGCTGCCTATATGCCCATTTCCAGCCTCTTCGCCCATATGTTTTATTCCGGGCCGCCCGCCTACAACATGGAATCCCTCATTGCCTTCTGGTGGTGGGCTCATGCGGTCGTGCTGCTCACTTTTCTTAATTACCTGCCATACAGCAAGCATATGCACATCCTGACGTCGATCCCGAACTGCTTCTTCAGGCGTTTTGAAAAGCCCAATACCCAGCCGATGGAGACCTTTGTAAAAGGGAATCGATTCGGTGTTGAAAATATTACCCAGTATACCTGGAAAGACCTTCTCGATTCCTATTCCTGTACGGAATGCGGCCGGTGCCAGATCGCCTGTCCGGCGGCCAATACCGGCAAGCCGCTCAATCCGCGCCAGGTCATCCATGATATCAAAGTCAATCTTTTAGAGAACGGGCCATCTCTGAAAAAAGGTCAAGGGGCAAATCTCCCCCTGATAGGTAATAACGGCGAGGGAAGCATTGCTGAAGATGTCATCTGGTCCTGCACGACCTGTGGTGCCTGTATGGAAGTCTGCCCTGTATTCATCGAGCAAATGCCCAAGCTCATCCTCCTGCGCCGCCATCTGGTTGAGATGAAGGCCCACTTTCCTGAGGAATTGCTGAGCCTCTTTGAGAATATGGAACAGCGGAGCAACCCGTGGGGTATTGCACCGACTGAGAGAACGAAGTGGTGCTCGCAGCTCCAGGTGAAGACCTTCGATCAGACGACCGAGTACCTCTTGTATGTGGGATGTGCCGGGGCGTTTGATTCCAGGAACAAGCAGGTCACCGTGGCTTTGGCCACGGTGCTCGATGCCGCCGGTATTGCATGGGGTATTCTCGGCAAGGACGAGATGTGCTGCGGCGACAGCGTGCGGAGGCTCGGCAACGAGTTTGTCTTCGACAAGATGGCCAGGGACAATGTCAAGCTCTTCCAAGACATGGGCATAAAGAAGATCATAACCCTGTGCCCGCATTGTTATTCAACCCTGAAGAATGATTATAAGCAGTATGGGTTGGATGCTGAGGTCATGCACCACACGGATTTCATCAATGTCCTCCTCGGAACGGGCGCGTTGAAACTCAAGCGTTCCGTCGATATGGGCAAGATCGTCCTGCATGACTCCTGTTACTTGGGGCGGCATAACGGGATCTATGATGCACCGCGGGATGTGATCAGCCGCGCCACGGGCAAAAGTTCGGTCGAAATGGAAAGAAACCGGGGCGACTCCTTCTGCTGTGGGGCGGGCGGAGGCAGGATGTGGATGGAGGAGCATCTGGGCACGCGCATAAACCTGGCGCGTGTTTCAGAGGCTCTTAACAAGCAGCCGGATACCGTGTGCGTGAGCTGTCCCTACTGTATGACCATGTTTGAAGATGGCCTGAAGGACAAAGGGGCCGCTCAGGTCCGCGTCAAAGATATTGCAGAGATCGTGGCTGAGGGACTTCAATAACGTTTACCCGGGTATCTGCTTTGTTCCAGTGCTCCTGTGTTTATCAGAAATCTATGCAGGGGCGGGTTTGAAACACGCCCTTACGGGGATATGTATATTTCTCGGCTGAAGTATCGCCTGGTCTTGTCCTTGACAGAGGATTTGAGAATGGATATGCGACTTAAATCGGGCTAAGCGCTTGAGCATCGACTTGGCTGCCCAGGCGCACCCGGAGAGATTCGCACGTAAAGCGCCAACCCCTCCTGTGTTGCCTATAGCCGCTTGGATCAACAAACCTTCGGAGAATATGTGAGCTTCGCATGCTACACGAAATTGTCGGCAACGGTATCTCATTTTCATTGACAGATTCCGCAGAGCCTGAATAAATTCACACACAATCAGAGAAGCTTTTTAACTGAAGACCTCCGTTGTCAATCCTCTTGAGCCAGGAACACCATTTCACAGGAAAGCAGTCTTGGTATTTTCCGGCTCATCCGGTTCTTGCGTACTTATAAAATGTGTACTGTGCTCTCATCCGGTTGAAGTCCCCCTCTCCCTGTCCCTCCCCCACCAGGGGGGAGGGGACAATGAATCTTATCGCTCTTGATCTTTACCGAGCATTGTGAAGTTGGTTGGGCAATGGTTCGTACCTTGACTACCACCTTGGGTTCCCTCCCCCCTGGTGGGGGAGGGACAGGGAGAGGGGGGTAATGTGCGATGGATGGCAACATCTCTGAAAAAGTACGCAAGAACCGGATTACCCTATTTTCCGTAGATACCACATAGATATCAATACAAATGATAAGACAAGAAAACACATTACAAGAAGAGCTTCAACAAGGTAGAGCCACCATAAAGGGGATTAAGTAAATAGTAATAAAATGACGAGAAGGGGTGTATGCCCAAAGAGAAAAAGATGATGAAAGAGAAGCGGAAACACGAACGCTACTCGTTCAAACTTGATGCTCAGCTCAAGGTCTTCCTCTCAAGCCATGTTTCAGGCATGCTCATCCAGGGGATCCAAAACATCACTGCCATGGCGGAAACCAACAACATTAGCATCGGGGGTATGTCGCTGCGCATTGTTGGATCTCCCATGGATGCCAAGAAAAGCCTTACACCGGCAAATGCCTCCCAGCTTGTTGGGAGGCCCATAGAGGTATTCCTTGACAGTGAAGACATCATCGTCTGGGGGGATGTAATACGGGCTGATGCGAAAACCCTCGAGCTCGCGCTAGTGATCAATAAGGTCTCCGATGTCCAACGATGGAAGAAGCTATGCTCAGAGAAAAACGACGGCATCAGCATCTTCCCTGATAGTCTCCAGATACGCCGAAAGAGAAGATCATAGAGACATCCATCAGAGGCCTCGTTTGAAGAGCGCTAATATTTGTGCCTATGTCGAAGAAAAGCTCACTTTTGGGTGGTCTCCTGAACAGATAGCGGGAAGGGTCTGAAAAAATAAGCGCGACCTCAAAGGTCTTTATCGACCGCTAATTCTTTTCCTGTAGGTTCTTCTGCTGCAGCGTAGCCGTCCTCACGGCCGCTTTGATGTCTGCATTGTTAGGATCGATTGTAAGGAGACTCTGCCACAGCACGATCGCCTCGCTCAGGTTGCCTTTCCTGTATTCCTGAAATCCCTGCGTCGAAAGAGACTTCTTGCAGTGAGAAAGTTTTTTATTCAGATGGGCTCTGTTAAATGAGAGCATCTGGACAAAACCCTTGAAATGTGAATAGTTCTTCAGCAGAACGTTGTAGATCCTGCCCGCGGATGCGAAGTCCTCTTTGTCTGATGCCTTGTCTGCGACTGCCTTGATATCCTCAAGGCTTTTCACATACTCCTTCACCAGTGTCTGATCCTGTGGATGACTCCGGTACTCGGCACTGTAGTCGTCAATCGCATTCTGGTACTCGCCTACATTCATGTACTGTCTAGCCGGAGTTGCCGCTTGAGCTGATGCCTGACCGGACACCTGCGAAGAATGTTTGGCTTGATCTGGTGCTTGACCGGGCGCCTGCGAAGAATGCTTGGCTTGAGCTGACGCATGAACGGACCTTTGCGGTGATAGCCAGTTTTTCATCCCCGCGCACGACTGGACGATGAAAAGGAGTATAAAAACGAGCAGAAACCATTTTGATTTTCGAAAATCTGCCATCACACCGCCCCCACATCAGACAGGGGAGTATTCTGGGCGCTCACCTTTTCCATCTGATTAAGGAAGACTGCGACAAGGTCCGGCCGGAACTGTATTCCTGACATACGAACGATCTCGCGCAACGTTTCCTCCTCGGAGAGAGCCTTTCTGTAAGGCCTGTCTGAAGTCATTGCATCAAATGCATCCCCTATGGATATTATCGCTGCAAACAGAGGAATATTGTCGCCAATTAGTCCATCAGGATAGCCCTTGCCATTGTGCCACTCATGGTGGTGGCGGGTGGAAGGGATGTACTTAACTATAGCAAACGACAATAATTAGTAGACAATTGATTTGTTCTTTGATATACTG
>CAYGXB010000142.1:4618-8126 GCA_964353605.1 uncultured Bacteriovoracaceae bacterium | reverse complement strand
CGTCGACGGCGCGGCAGATGGATTCGATGGCCGTGAGATTCACCCCTTTGCCCTTGAGCGAGCCGTCGAGGTCCACCACGTGGATGCGCTTGACTCCGGCCTCCTGGAAGGAAAGAGCGACCGCGCGCGGGTCTTTGTTGTACCAGGTTACGGCATCGAAGGCCCCCTGCCGGAGCCGTACCACCTGTCCCTTGTGGAGATCGATGGCGGGGATGACGATCACAGTTCGAACTCCTTGATCCACCAGCTGTTGAAAAGGGTGTTATACATGAGGATATATACCTTACCGTCCGAGATCCTAACCTTGAAATACTCGTTCGGGTAGAAGCTCGGGTCCTTGTAAGCCGAGACCCACCGGTCAACCACTTCCTCCACCTCCACCATATTCCCGTTCACCTCTATCTTCTGCGGCCATCCAGGGTAGGCATTGGAATCGATGGTGAGGACCTTGGTGTGCGCAAACTTCATAGAACCTGTTTGGTGGAGGGTATGTCCTTTCCGGTGACGGTGAGAGCCTCCCTCAAAGCCCGGGCGAAGGCCTTGAAGCAGGCTTCTGCCAGGTGATGGGCGTTGCCGGAGGCAAAGACGCTCATGTGCAGGGTGATGCCGGCATTGCAGGCCAGCGATCGGAAGAACTCAGGCACGAGCTCAAGATCGATGTCGCCGGCCTGTCCGGCGAAGGCGGCGTCGCCGTGGATCATGAAGTAGGGCCTGCCGGACATGTCCAGGGCGACCTCGACGAGGCACTCGTCCATGGGGACCTTGGCGCAACCGTAGCGGTTGATCCCCTGCTTATCGCCGAGGGCCTCCTTCAGGGCCTGTCCGAAGACGATCCCGATGTCCTCGACGGTATGGTGGAGACCCACATGGACGTCACCCTCGGCCTTGAGCGTGAGCCCGATACCGGCGTGTTTGGCAAGAGAGTCGAGCATGTGGGTCAAGAAGCCGGAGGGAATGCCGAGGTGGCACGCGCCCCCATCCAGATTGAGCGTGATTTCGATGTCGGTTTCTTTCGTCTTCCGGGAAATGCTTGCCTTCCTCATTATTTAGACCCCCGTCGATTGTTTAAATATGGCAATAGCTTTATCTATCATGGCGTTATCTGCCCCGCCTTGAGCGAAAAGGGCTTTGCCTCCGCCCCTTCCACCCGTGCCATCCATGATCTGCTTCATGATTTTGCCTGCGTCCCATGTACGAGAGGAATCTTGTGTCGTCATGATCATGAGTGTTAGTTTGTCATTTCCTGGCGATGTGAGTAACACAATCCCAGAACGAATCCGTTCTTTGATCCTGTCGCCCACCTCTCGCATCTGAGAGACATCTTCGGTTTCAACCCTCTTTATGACCACTTTCGCAGTGCCCTTAACGAATTCTTCTTCGGAAGCAGCGCCTGCGCCGGTGGCGATCTTGATATTGAGTTCGCGGATCTTGTTTTCCTGCTCCTTGATGCGTGCCTGGAAGGCGGCAAGGCGGTCCATGATCTCGTTCGGGGCGCACTTCATCTGGTCGGCCATGCCCGCGACCATGCCGAAAAGCGCACGGTAGTGAGCCAGGGCTAGCAGTCCGGCATAGGCCTCTATCCGGCGGAGCCCGGCGGAAACGCTCACTTCGGAAATAATCTTGACGCAGCCGATCTCGCCCGTGGACCTGCAGTGGGTCCCGCCGCAGAGCTCGACCGAGACGCGATCCCCCATAGTGACGACCCGCACCTCGTCCCCGTATTTCTCGCTGAAGAGCGCCATGGCGCCCAAGGCCATTGCCTTGTCCTTGGCCATGCTCTCGGTGGCGATAGTAAGATCAGCCAGGACGAGATGGTTCACGCCATCCTCGATCTGCTGGAGCTCCTCGGGAGAAAGCGCGGCGAAGTGGGTGAAATCGAACCGGAGCCGCTTGTCATCCACGAACGAACCGCTCTGGTGGGCATGGCTGCCGAGCACGTCCCGGATGGCCCGCTGGAGGAGATGGGTGGCACTGTGGTGTCGCATGATATCCCTGCGCCGCTCGTCGTGCACAGCGAGACGGACCGGCATACCTGGCTTGAGGCTACCGCTTTCCACCTGCACCTTGTGCAGGATGACGCCCTCGTTCTTCAGGGTGTCGACGACCTGCGCCTTTCCACCGTCGAACGCGATGCTGCCGGTATCCCCGACCTGTCCGCCGGACTCGCCGTAGAAGGGGGTCCTGTTGGTGATAACGAGACCCTCATTACCTTGACTTATGGAATCAATGGTTTTCTTTGCATCCGATGAAAGGAGAGCGATTACTTTTCCCATAGCTTCCAAAGTCTCATAGCCAACGAATTGGACAGGGGTTTTTTCAGAAGAAAAGACTTCAAGTTTTATATTTGAGATATCACTGGTTACTATTACATCACTTACATTAATAAACATACTTCCTGCGCGCGCCTTCTCCCGCTGGAGCTCCATCTGCTCATCGAATCCGGCTTTGTCGATACCCAGACCGCTCTTGCGGGCGATATCCTCGGTGAGGTCGACGGGAAAGCCGAAGGTGTCGTAGAGCTTGAACACGGCGTCTCCCGGGATCATTTCCCCGGGCCGCATCCCAAACATGGCATCAGCGAGCAGGGCGAGGCCCTTGTCGAGGGTGACGAGGAAACGCTCCTCCTCGTTGGCGATGACCTTGGCGATGAAATCGTGCCGCGACCTGAGCTCGGGGTAGGTGCCCCCCATCTCCTCGATCACCTGCTGGGCGACCCTATGGAGGAACGCCCCGGCAATCCCGAGCAGTTTGCCGTGCCGGGATGCCCTGCGGATGATGCGCCTCAGCACGTAGCCCCGGCCCTCGTTGGAGGGCAGCACGCCGTCGCAGATGAGGAAAGCGCTCGCGCGGGTGTGATCGGCGATGACCCGGATGGAAGTGTCCAGCTCAGGGTCCTGGCCATAGGGATGGCCTGACACTGCGGATGTGAAGCTGAGGAGAGGCAGGAAGAGGTCGGTCGCATAGTTGCTCGTCACCCCTTGCAGAACGGCAGTGATGCGTTCGAGCCCCATTCCGGTGTCGATGCTCGGCTTCGGCAGCGGTATCAGGGTGCCGTCGGCGGATCGGTTATACTGCATGAAGACGAGGTTCCAGATCTCGAGAAACCGGTCGCAGTCGCATTCCACGTTGCATTCCGGCCGGCCGCAACCCACGCTCGTCCCCTGGTCGAAGATGATCTCGGAACAGGGCCCGCAGGGACCGGTATCCCCCATGGCCCAGAAGTTGTCCTCGTCGCCGAGCCTGACGATGCGGTCAGCGCTGATCCCGATCTTGTCGGTCCACAACCGATGCGCTTCATCATCGTTGACATGCACGCTCACCCAGAGCTTGTCCGGGGAAAGGCGCATGACATTCGTCAGGAGATCCCAGGCATAAACAATGGCCGTCTCTTTGAAGTAATCCCCGAAGGAGAAGTTCCCGAGCATCTCGAAGAAGGTATGGTGCCGGGCGGTCTTCCCCACATTCTCCAGGTCATAGAGGATGAACAGGGCGTCTTCGACAAGAGCAT
>CAYGXB010000142.1:0-4608 GCA_964353605.1 uncultured Bacteriovoracaceae bacterium | reverse complement strand
CCCGAGCATCTCGAAGAAGGTGTGGTGCCGTGAAGTCACCCCCACGTTCTCGAGATCGTTGTGCTTGCCGCCCGCCCGCACGCACTTCTGGGAGGATGCCGCCCGCTTGTATGGCCTGGTTTCATTCCCCATGAAAGCCTGTTTGAACTGGACCATGCCGGCATTGGTGAAGAGCAGGCTGGGGTCGTCTTCCGGTATGAGGGGAGAACTCTTCACCACCGCATGTCCCCTCTCCTGAAAATATGTGAGGAATATCGCCCTGATCTCAGATCCCTTCATCGCTCGTCACCGCCCAGGACCCTGTATATGGCATCGTAGGAGAAACCCCTGTTGGCAAGGAATTTCACCAAGTCTCGTTTTTTCCCTTGTTGCTTCTCCACGATCCTGGCTATTCTCATTGCCTCTTTCCATTCCTCCGGCAATGCCTTGAGCGCATGCTCGGTCATGTCCTCCGGGATGCCCATCTGCGTCAGATGGTAGTGGATGTACGTATCCCCATATCCTCTGCTGGCCATGAGCTGGGCGCGGCGGAGGGCATACCCCGTATCGTCTAGATACCCGAGTTCGCCGACCCTGGCAAGGGCCGCATCAATGACGGAATCGGCTGCGCCTTGCCGTGCGAGTTTTTTTTTAGCTCGAAGGAGGATACGGGTCGCCTGGCTATCACAGCGAGACAGTAGCTCACCGCCTCATTCAGAGTCTTTGAACCTTTTACCATTCTTGGACATCTCCGACCGTACGAGTTCCGTCTCCGTCGCTGGCTCCGGCTCCGGCTCCTTGCCCTCGAACATATCCCACTTCCCGTCGCTGGTGCCCATGATACCCTTCATCCGCAGGGCGAAGTCGCTCGGGTTGGTGGAATGCCGCAGGGCCTCGTGGTATTGGACGAGGTCGCTCTTCACCAGGGACATGAGCGACTGGTCAAAGGTCTGCATGCCATAGTTCACCATACCCTGCGCGATGGCATCGGGGACCTCGTCTGTCCGGTGTTCATCGATGATGCACTCCCGTATGCGCGCCGTGGACACCAGGATCTCGCTGGCCGGGACCATGCCCTTGCCGTCCTTTTTCGGCAGGAGCCTCTGGGAGATGACCGCCTTGAGGACGCCGGCGAGCTGGAGCCGTACCTGGAGGTGCTGATGCGGCGGATATACAGTCACGATGCGCATGATGGTCTCGACCGCGTCGAGGGTATGCAGGGTGGAAAGCACGAGATGCCCTGTTTCCGCCGCGGTCAAGGCGATTTCGATGGTCTCTTTGTCCCGCATCTCGCCGACCAGGATGACATCGGGGTCCTGGCGCAACGCTGCCCGCAGGGCAAGGGCGAACGAGTTGGTGTCCGATCCCACCTCCCGCTGGTTGATGATGGATTTCCTGTCCCTGTGGAGGAACTCGATGGGGTCCTCGATGGTGAGGATATGGCAGTTCCGGTTCGTGTTGATATGGTTGCACATTCCCGCCAGAGTCGTGGATTTTCCGCTTCCGGTCGTTCCTGTAACGAGGACGAGCCCCTTCTGCTCAAGGCTGATATGCTTGACTATCTCGGGGAGATTCAGCTCATCCAGTTTCGGGGGATCGGTGGGCACGATCCGGAACACCATGCCATAGCTCCCCCGTTGCCGAAAACAGTTCACCCTGAATCTTCCAATCTGGGACAGGCTATAGGCGAAGTCGATCTCGTTGGTGGTCTCAAACTTGGCCTTCTGATACTGGTTCATGATGGAATCCGCGAAGGCGGCGATGTGTTCATTGTTGAGTTTCGGATAATCCCGCAAGGGGATGAGCGCCCCGTATCGGCGCACGATGGGCGGCAGCCCCACCTTGATGTGGATGTCCGAAGCCACAAGCTCGACAGCCTTCTTGAGTATTGAATCAATGTCCATGGTTTTTGTGGTCGCTTCCATATCATTCCTCTCCATAAACGGATGGACCCGGGGCAGCGCTCAAGAGCTTCTGCCGCAGGGCCTCATAGATCTCCCGGTGCAGCGTAGGGTTGCCCTTGAGGTAGGCCTTGGCCATTTCCCGTCCCTGGCCGAGCCTCTGTTTGTTGTAGCTGTACCATGCCCCGCTCTTTTCAATGATCCCCATCTCAGGGTTCGATCCTACATCGAGGACTTCGCCATAGGAGGAGATCCCCTCGCCGAACATGATGTCGAATTCCACTTCCTTGAACGGCGGCGCCATCTTGTTCTTCACCACCTTCACGCGCGTTCGATTGCCGATGATCTGGTTGCCTTCTTTGATGGGTCCGGCATTCTTGATCTGGAGCCGCACCGAGGCGTAGAACTTCAGGGCGTTCCCGCCCGTCGTTGTCTCGGGGTTGCCGTAGAGGACGCCGATCTTCTGCCTGGTCTGGTTGATAAAGACCGCGCACGTATTGGTCTTCGAGATGGCTCCCGAGAGCTTGCGCAGTGCTTGGGACATGAGGCGCGCCTGGAGCCCCATGTGGGAGTCTCCCATGTCGCCCTCGATCTCCGCCCGCGGCACGAGTGCGGCCACGGAATCGATCACGACGATATCGATCGCATTGGAGCGCACCAGGGTCTCGATGATGTCGAGGGCCTGCTCCCCTGAGTCCGGCTGGGAGACGAGGAGGTCATCGATATTCACCCCGAGGTTCTTGGCATAGGCGATGTCGAGGGCGTGCTCGGCATCGATGAATGCCGCCGTCCCGCCGGAGTTCTGGGTGGAGGCTATGCAGTGCAGGGCCAGGGTGGTTTTCCCGGATGATTCGCCCCCGTAGATCTCCGTGACCCTACCCCGCGGCAACCCGCCGATGACCAGAGCCCGGTGGTCGAGCAACAGGGACCCGGTCGATATGACGGGGACATTCCTGCTGATGGACTCCGAGCCCATGCGCATGATCGTCCCTTTCCCGAAGGACCGTTCAATCCTCGTGATGGCATCTTCCAATGCCCTCTTTCTTCCCTCTTCCATTCTTCCTCCTCCTTTACGGGCCGAGTCGGCTCACATGGAGTACGGTATACCGGGCGCCTTCCCGCAGCAGCTCGCTCCGGTAGAAATGGCCTTCCGTTACCGCAAAGCCAGCCTTTGCCATTTCCATATCAAGCTCTACCACAGATGGAATCTTTAGTCTACCCAACGTGATATGCGCGCTAAAGGGCCTGGTCTCCAAAGGGATGCCAAACCTGGAACACAGCCGGTCGACACGTAAGGCCACCTCTTTGAGCCTATCCGTATCCCCGCTGAGACCGGCCCAGATCACCCGTGCCTTCTTCTGCGAGGGAAAGGCACCCAACGTATCGAGCGCGAAGTGCAGTAAAGGGAAACGGCCGAAGATCTCATCGAGTCCGTCAGCTATCGGTTTGACGAGGCGCTCCTCGATATTGCCGAGGAACTTCAAGGTGATGTGCATGCCCTCCGGCCTGATCCATTTCGCATCCGTGCGCTTTTGCAGGTACGCGATGGCATCCTGCATGCTGTGCTTGATGTCATCAGGCAAAGGCAGAGCGATGAAGGTCCTGATCATAGATCAACAACCTCAGCATATAGAGGGCGGCCTTGGCGCTGATGAGCTTGTTTCCCGCCCTGGTGAATGCAAATTGATGTTTTACAGCCAGGTGTTTCTCCCTTGACCCAACCGCGATCCAAACCATGCCGACGGGTTTTTCCGCCGTCCCCCCCGTAGGCCCGGCAATACCCGTGGTGGCGACCCCTACATCGGCGCCAGTGAGGTCGAGCACTCCTCGGAGCATAGCCTGAGCGACCTCCTCGCTCACCGCGCCATGGGCCTTGATCAGGGCTTCCGGCACCCCGAGCACCTTGGTCTTGACATCATCACTGTATGCCACAATCGAACCCCGAAAGTAGTCCGAGCTCCCGGGGACTTGGGTGACGAGGTGCCCGATGAGCCCGCCCGTGCAGGACTCCGCACTGGCAAAGGCCAATCCCCTCTGCTTTAGGAGAGCCCCGAACGTGGTGCTGAGATCGAGTTCCTCCAGGCAATGCCGCCCAAGGATCTCCCGGATCTTTGGCTCGCTATTCACGGGGGCCACCAAGGTGATCTCCATATCCTTGGGCAGAAAGCCGCACTGCTCGGCAAGCGACCCGAGCCTCTGGGCGATCTCCACTTCCCGCAGGCCGAAGACGGGGATGTCCACCATTGCCTTCCCCTTGTCCGGAAACTCAGCGAGGAGATTGCTGAACATGGCCTGCGCCTCGGCAGGTACTCCCGGCAGAAATACAATCCGCTTGCCCCCGACCGTCAGATCGATCCCCGGCGCGGAGCCCACGGGATTGTCGATTGGAATTACCCTGCTTCCTCCTTGTAAGGAAGTGACGGCCATCTGGGTCGTGTCATCCGGCGTCATTCCGAGCCCTCCCGTGATCACGATTATGTCCGCATCAAGGGCCGTGATGGCTTTTACGAGTCCTGAGGGCTCATCGGCTATCATGCGCACCTCTCGCACTGCTATGCCCTTGGCCCGGAGCATGGTCGCAAAAGGCTGCACGAGAGCGTCCTGGCGGAACCCTGAGAGCATCTCCGAGCCGGTGATCACGAGCGCGGCAATCATCGCACCATCCCCAGGACCTTCATGATCTTCAGTATGAGGGCGCTGAGCAGGCCTGCTGCCATGTCATCGGCCA
>CAYGXB010000141.1:0-8151 GCA_964353605.1 uncultured Bacteriovoracaceae bacterium | reverse complement strand
TCCAGAGCTCTGTGCTTGAGGGGACCTTCCCCTTTCCGTAATGGGTTTCGAGCTTTGCATACAGTTTGTCCTGTCCCTCCCGGGTGATCCTCCTCGTCTGCTCGGGAAGGACGGCGGGAAAATCCGCCTGTCCCTTATGGTAAATAAAGACGTCGGTGGCGACGACGAGCCGGTAGCCTTTCAGTCTGAGCCTTAAGGAGTATTCCAGGTCTTCGCTGCCGAGGAAGAGATCCTCGTCGAGGAGACCTGTTTCCTCGATCGCCGAGCGTTTAAGCATCAGGCAGAATCCGGTCAAGAGCTTGGTCTCCATGCCTTTTCCTTTGTTCCAGGCATAAAACCGCTCGGCAATCGCATTGATATCAGCCTCTCCAAGTTTAGCCCTCTGATAATGCCGGGAGAACTGGAGCCCCGCGGCGTGGTTCGAGACGGGTCCAACCGCACCAATCCCCGGCTTGAAGTGGAGCAGCAATCGCCAGGCCCAGTCGTGGGTCACGGCGATGTCGGGATTCAAGAGCACGATGTAATCACCGCTGGCCGCCCGGATACCCTGGTTGCAGGCCCGGGAGAACCCGGCATTCTCGTCGTTTAGGATCACCTTAAAGCCTTGGAGGTCTTTGAGATAGTCCCGGGTGCCGTCGATCGAGTTGTTGTCGATGATGATGATCTCGAATGATAAATTCGTCTGCGTCTGAATGGACGCGAGGCACTCCCTGATGTAGGGGCGCGAATTGTAAGTGACGATTACGACACTTATGGTCTTGCGGCACAGGTCCTCATGGTAAACCCAGAGCGGCTCGCCGTCTCTCTCCTCCAGGACAAATCCGTCTTGCTTGAGGTAGTCCTCACGGTCGAGCTTGACCGTCTGGGCGTAGCGTTTTTCGAGGAGGTCTAGGTTGTGCTGCAGGTGGTTGTGCCGGCCCTCGGAGACAGACTCGTAGTGGGTGAGCACACTCCGCGGATTATAGAATACGCGGTAGCCGTGTTCGCGTATCTTGAGGCACAGGTCGACGTCCTCGCCGCCGTTGATGAAGGTCTCATCGAAACCCCCCAGGGCAAGGAATATGTCGCGCCTGATGAGCAGGCAGGCGGCAGTTACGATCTGGAAGTCCCGTGGCTTGTTCGCGGGAGGAAAGTTGCCGCGCATGAAGTGGTAAAGGTGATCTGGCGGGGTCACCACGCCGGCGTGCTGGATGGTCCCGTCGGGGTAGAGGAGTTTGCTGCCCACGACAGCCACGTCGTCGAGGGCGTCCGCCACATCGATGAGCTCGGTGAGCCAGTGCTCGTGCGGCACGGTGTCGTTGTTGAGGAAGACGAGGTATGCTCCCGCAGCCGCCTGCGCCCCCTGGTTGCAGGCCTTTGAAAACCCCCGGTTCTGCGCATTGGTGATGAGCTTGACATCCCCTTCGAGGGTGGCAAGGAAATTCCCGGTGCCGTCCGTCGAGCCGTTGTCGACGATGATCACCTCGTAGAGCTCGGACGGTGTATGCTCGATGAGCGCCGCGAGACACTGCCGCGTGTAATCGACTTGGTTGAAGACCGGGATGATGATCGAGCACCGGAAGGTATTAGCTTGCCGGGCAACCAGCTGCTCCAGATTGCCGTGCTTTTCGCGCTGGTTGTTTAGGATCTCGGGCTTTCCTTGTGCATAGCGATTGTAGCGTCGATAAATAATACCCATGGTACGCAAGAACTCCGGCAGCCGGGAACTGGACATCGTCGAGCCATCCATCCTCCATCTAAACTCCGCCGTCACTTTTCGGATGTGTTTGAAGTCATATTCCCTCGACAGCCTGATCCAGAGATCCCAGTCTTCATGGGCATGCAGGTCCTCGTCGAACAAGCCCACCTCGTCGAGACAGCTTTTAGCATGCACGAAACAGTTGACGGGTGATATATTTTGAATCAGGAGCAAATCTCTATCAAAATCGTTTGAAAATGGTATGTCACGCCTGGTTATACGATAATGGCCGTTTTCGAGGACCTGAAAGGCACGGTAGGCATCAGTATAGGCGACTTTGTATTTTCCTTCCTCGATGACGTTCACCAGGGTCTCAAGATGGTTGGGATAATAAATATCGTCATCATCGAGATAGGCAATATATTTTCCTGACGCAGCCTTTATTCCTGTATTTCTTGAGGCTGCCAACCCTTTGTTGGTGTGATGATTAAGATAGATTATGTTATTTCTTATATTGAGGCCCCGAACGATTTCTTTTACATCGGTTCCACAATCATTAATAACAACGATCTCCACATTTTTGTATGATTGATCCAATATACTCTGAATAGCATCGATAAGCATCTGTGGGCGGTTATATGTTGGAACTATCACTGAGACTTTGGGCTTCTTCAAAGATAGATTTAACCTTGATCGGGTTTTAAAAATGGCCAAGCAGGCATACTTTTGTTGTTCGTTTATCTTTTTCTTAGAGATGCAATCAGAGGTAATCCTCCAGCAGTAGAGTGGCTCTTCAATATTGGACACCTTGAATTTTTCTGTCATTCGCAACCAGAGATCATAATCCTGAGCATAGATAAATTCTTCATCGTATCCGCCGCATTCCACGAAAGTGTTATTCCTCATCATTACAGTACCATGACCAAACCAGTTTTGCTTCTGTAAGCCTGCCCGTATTTCCTGATCGCTTGTCAATACAGGTACCAGTGATACTGTTCTGCCATTTTCATCAATTGAATAATATGAACTTCCCACAAGGGCATATTCTGGGTTGTTTCTCAAGAACTCATATTGAGTCTCGAGCCTGTGAGGTAAAGAGATGTCATCGGCATCCATGCGGGCGATGTATTCTCCTTGAGCTTCTTTCATGCCTATGTTCAATGACCTCGTAAGTCCTATATTCCGGTGATTGCGCATTATCTTGAATCGAGGATCGGTGAATCTTGCCAGTATATCCGTGGTTGAATCGGTCGATGCATCATCAATAATGATGAACTCAAAATCTTGGAAAGACTGGTGCAAGATGCTCTGTATTGCCTTTTCGAGATACTTGTCTCCATTATATACGGACATCACGACACTGATCTTTGGTTTAACAATCCTATCACCCTGACTGGAGATAGCTGGGATCTCAGCATTAATATGCTTACCATAATACTTCTTTGTACGTTTATTATGACCCTTCAGATATAAAAGTCCTCTGTCATCTTTGAATTCGTAGAGATTGTTGTTTATTGTATACTGATACAAATAGCTGTTGGGTATCCCGACAAATACATTGAACCATGTCGTTGTAGGTTTAATATCATCCAATAGGGTTAAGGTCTGCTGCAGATCTTCATCGGTCTCTGTGGGGGTCCCGACGATCACGCTTGCTGCAGTCTTTATGCTATATTCATGACACAGTTCGAATGCGTTCCTTGTCTGGTCCACTGTGATGCCTTTCATTAAAAAATCGAGCATTCTCTGAGAACCACTTTCCACGCCAAGATAGAACCCGCATACACCGGCTCGGGACATCAGTTCCACGGTTTCCCGATTAAGGGAGGAAACCCTGGTTTCACATGCCCAGGGAATTGTGATCCCCCTTTCCAGCAACAGGTTGCAGTAGCGGGTTAATCGGTTTTTATTCAGGGTGAAGTTGTCCTCCCGAAAGTAGATTCCTTTTGCACCATGATGTTCAACCAGGTATTCAATATCAGAAACGATACGCTCAGCGCTGAAATAGGTGTAATTCTTTCCCCACACAGATCCGACTGAGCAGAACGTGCAGGCAAAAGGGCATCCACGGCTTGTATTCATGGTAAAAACCGGCTCTTCTGGAAACCACTCAACGTGCCAGTTATAGGGCAATAGTGCAAAATAATCCCATGCGGGCATTGGCAACTCATCAAGATTCTGTATACGTGGATATCGAATTACCCTTTGGGTGGCCTTACCCTCTACTATGTCGAGAAGGGCATATTCTCCTTCACCCTGGACAACATGATCAACAAATTCCGGAATGGTGTCGAGGGCAACAGTCGTATGTGGACCACCTACAACGATTTTGCCTTTCCACTTACCTGTTTGCCGCAGATATTCTAGCCTATGGAGCATTCTGAGGGTATCTCGATAGCAAATAGTGTTTGCATAGATGCCGACAAGATCTATGTGGTTGAACTGGAGGTAGTCTGTCTCAAGAGAATCGCTCGGTTCCAGATAATTGTCTATAAAGAACACCTCATGTCCAGCATTCCTCAATACCGAGATCAGGAAACCGATGCCTATGGGTGGCCTTTTCTCTATGGTAGAGAAAGGAGATTGTGACGGGGCTGCCGAGGTTGTCAGAAGAACTCTCTTATATGCAGTCATTTTAGGGGTTTCCTTCCAATGAAATAATTGCCATCGATGATATTGACGTGCTGGAATCTTTTTAACAGGTCTGAAAGTTCCTGTTCTGAGTATTCATGAATATGGGAGTAACACGAAGGCGATGACACTTCAGTCATTCGTAGGGGGGTAGATCCGATTATCCAACCACCTGGTTTTAATACCCGGAATATCTCATCGATTACCCTACGTGCTTGAAGGATTGTTACATGCTCTATTAATTCAAGACAAGTGACCTTGTCGAATGTGCCATCATCAAAGGAGAGATCTGCTGCGCTCATATGGACATATTCCAGGGTCGGGGAAGTATTCTTTGCGGAGTTGACAGCATTTTCTGAATAATCTAAGCCTATAATCCTCTTGCATCTCTTCGCAATCATATCAGTAATGAACCCCTCGCCACATCCCACATCTAATACATAGTCGCCCGGGTCTATGTACCTTATGCAGAAGTCGGCCCTTTTACGTATATAATGAAGATATTCAGGGGGTGTGAGAGAGACTGAACATCGCTCCACTTTTTGAAAATCCCATTGATTTTCTGGAAAGCGAGTTTTTATAACCTTTGCAGGGTTTCCTGCAATTACTTGCGCCATCGCAAAGGATTTCGATACCACTGATCCAGCTCCTACGACAGTCCCCTTCCCAAGGGTTACCCCATCAAGAATAATGCTGCCCGCTCCAAGCCAATTATCTCCGACCAGGGTTATTCCCCGCCCTTTATTTTGTTGCAGGGTTATGGGGACATCAAAAGAGTCGAATGAATGGTTCTGTGCGAATATCCCGCAATGTGGAGCAATAATACACCAATCACCGATTTCAATGCCGCCCTTTGCGTGTATCACTGTATAATGATTTATCACTACATTGTTGCCAATATAGATGAATCCGGTTTCCGGTCTTAATACGACGCCTTTTTTAATTTGCACATTATCCCCGATATATATTTTTTCGGGCTGCTCAAGCACAACATCAGGAGAGATTGTCGAATTATTTCCTATATGCATGTGATTCCCCCGGGTATAGTGGAATAGAACGTGGTGGATAAAATCTCCCGGCATCGCCGAATTGTTAAGCAAATATGATGAATATTGTGTGCCATGGAATATGTAGGACATTGTGATATGGAGTTAATCATTGAATCAGACCAGCTCCTTACTCAAATATGTTTTTCACTAATCATATCTGTATGCTCGCCTCAATATCACTGCGTGAAGGCAATCCCTGCTGGCGGTGCTCCTTCAACCATTTATTGTCCGGGATGATCGAGAGGATGAGGTCCTCGGCCCGGGCAGAGGACTCGCTCGGGAAGGAAAAGATCACCAGCCTGCGGGCCACACGCAGGAGCTCGGCCAGGAAGATTGAACGATCCTGTGGCACGATATGTTCCAGGACATCCGAGGCTACTACCACATCAAAGGCGGCATCCTCAAACGGGAGAAACTGCCGCTCAAGCGAGGAAATCATCCCATTATACGACTGGTACTCTACATCGGGCAGGAGTCTCTTAAGCCCTTCGTCCTCACTCCCGACATCGAGCACCGTCGCCTCGCTGGGGATCTTGTCTGCAATGCCCTTGAACCGCTGGTAACGCTCGAAACTCAAGTCCTCGATGATGCCTGGCCGGCCGGTATGATGATGCCAGTCGATCAGCACACCCTGTGCGCGCCGGAGACTGTGTCGTTCCAGCATGGTGTCACAGAGAAAGGCGACACGTGCGCAAGATTGTCCATCCGGGCTGTTCAAATACCGTTTCACAAAAGGCTCGGTGAGCCTGATGGACCTCAAGCGGCCGTTCTCACGGTCAGCCAGACTTTCCCGGAGGGCCTCGGGACATTGCGTCCATTCGCAGGCCAATATCACTGCTCCGGCCTCCCGGCAGTCCTGTACCGCCGGCCGCTGCACCGTGCCGGAGAAAAAGACCACCGGTGTGGAGAGGATCAAAGATTCGAGCAGGACCGATGACGAAAAGGTCACGACCATGGCCGAACCGCACACCAGGTCCGGCAGCGCGATGTCAGGAGGTATCACCTGGACGCGCGCACGTGCCTCGTCCGGGACGGCCTCGCGATACAGTCCGACGGCATCATAGTAGGGGTCGGAAGGGTGGGGTTTGACCATAATATCGTAGGCCGGCAGGGCCTCAAGGAGCACCCGGTATAACCTGGACAGGGTTGCCCGCCACACCGCATCGGGCATGCCCATCTCCTTGAACTTGTTATTCTCTCCCGCCAGCAGCACATAGCCCCTTCCCGGTTCTATCCCCAAGCGAGAGCGGATCGTCCAGGCCGCCGCGACCTTATCCATGCCCACAAAGAGGTCATACTTGGGGCACCCGGTGATAGCCAGGCGTTTCGGGGTCATGCCCAACGTCCGGTAGCGTTCAAAATCGCTGGCGCCCCATACGGCCATGATATCGGCATCAAAGGCATAGCCCTTATCCCAGGGGATTCCGAGCGAAAAGGCACCATGCTCGAGGGTCAGCGATGGGATCCCCCGGGCACGGCACAAGTTATCGAGCTCGCGGCCCAGGGCATGCGCCGGGAAATGTATATCCGCCGCATTGACAAAGAGCTTGGCGCCGCTGCCCTGGATGAAGTTCTCGAAGGCGGCCTGAGGGCTGGCGGCATATGCAAAGCCGTGCCCGTGTACGGCTTCGGCATTGCCGGCATTGCTCACGATCGGGATGATCTCGACCCCCCTCTTCCGAAGGGTGTGCATCACGGGAATGAGCAGTCTATCCAATGTGGGATGATCGATGAGGAAACATACGGTTTTCATATGTGCATTCACCCTTTTCCTTGGCCTTGAGCCTGTATTGTTACGCGTGCCTGCACCCGATAGGGCCCCGGTGCTTCGCGGAAGGTCTCGTCCATTTCCTGCGCGGAATATTGCAGCCGCAGGAAATATTGAGGTCATTCGTATTTTAGTTGAGAACCCCTTCTTTTCCCCTCAAAAGAAGCTTTTTTTATCAAACTTGCATTACCTCAACTGTCATCATTTCTAGCCCGATTACTATATGATGAAACCTGGCTCGAGAGCTCCTTTTCCCTGGCAATTAGCTAAGGTGGAGATGCTGTCAAGGTTTAGAATAGCAAGCTTGAGAAGATCAAAACCGGTGAACGCGAACTTCAATTGAGGCGCAAAACTCATCATCGATCTCCCCAATTTCTTATCCTTCAACTAAAACACGAAAGAACCCATCTTTTCTACCTCGCCTCTGCAGGTCACGCTGCTCTTCGTGGTCCTGGAAAGGAGCGCCCATCCTCATGCACTCATCCAACCGGGAAAGGAAGCCATCTGTCCTTATCCGGGTAAGCTCCGCCCATGAAGGTGAAGACCACACTAACCTTCTTGATCCTGAATCTATCATAAGACGCCCTTCGGTAAGCAAGATGCATGCCTCTCTGGAAACAGCAAATATCAATAGGAATATCGAGGCCTTAGATGCTTAGATACAGCAATCTAGTCAAATATTTGACTGGGCAGTGCAGGGCAAGCGCGCAAAGCATTCAGTATCCTTGCCATACGGCACTGAGGCAACGTTCGCTACCAGCTAACAAATCAGGTCAAAGCGGTCTTCATCGAAGACCGCCCCCTAGAGGCGCTCGTGCAATCTATGTATCGGAGAGGGGTGTGCTGGAAGGTATGGCAATGGCGTTTAAAAGATCCAGTTGGATACCTCGGTAATGGAGGATCCTTGGTTTCTTGGGCAAGGGCATTTATGCCTATCCTTGAGTGTTTGTATATCTGTCTTTGATTTGGCCAAAAATATATATATTCACAATATGCTCACCCACGATCCATTCAAATTCATCAGT
>CAYGXB010000140.1:0-8193 GCA_964353605.1 uncultured Bacteriovoracaceae bacterium | reverse complement strand
ACGGAGCGGAGAAGCTGCACGCCTATGTAAGCGCGTTCTTGGAATTTGCCAAGGCACAGCGGGATAAATACGCAGCCTTCATTGAGCTCTGGACCTCCATCAGTTCGCAAGCAGAAAGCAATCCTTTCGGATCGGTCTCATACGAACAGTGCCGGTCGTATATCGGCAAGATCTTGCGTGACGGCCAAAAACTTGGAGAGTTCTCTGCGGTTGATGTAAAAACAATGTCGGCCCTCATTCAGGGAATGATTGATGGGGTAATCATTCAATGGCTCCTGGATCCAGCCCTTGTGGATATTGATACCTGCCACAAAAAGGTGCTTGAGTTGATCGATAATTACCTTAAATCCATTGTACGCGATTAAAAAACAGGGAAAAAATAAGCCGACACTTTGCTGAGGGGAATCAGGAATTATCAAGTTACCCTACGTATATTTAGCAAGCCAGAGTAAATCACCTGATATAGGGGAACAATGGATCAGTTAAGGTAAAATAGCCCTCATAGGTGTAATACGATTTTTTATTAATCATTCAGCCGTATATGATGGAATTTTGCGCCAAGCATCAGAGGCATACCCGCATTGCACCACGTATTCATACAGGACATTGTAATTATTTTTTTTTATGTATTGACGTAAAGCGCTTGACTTATTTGTCCAATTGGTCAAAATTATATACAACTGGTTATTGTATTAGAGACGGTTCTTTGGGAGGGGCTATGATTATTGATTTCAGGGTGCGGTTGCCGTTTAAGGAACAGTTTCCGGATGTAGATCCCAATGACCTGTCGTTCGTGCCCGCTTACATGCGCCACTATCTTGAGTTGTTCTCCGAGGGTATCAAATACAGGGATGTCGTAACCACCGAGCACCTGCTGGAAACCATGGAGCAAAACGGGATTTCAAAAGCGGTTATGCAGGCCGAGTGGGAATTTGGCGATTATAGGGCGCTGAATAATTCGGTCAAGAGGCTCATGGATCAGTATCCCGACAAGATCATAGGATTTTGCACGGTTCATCCTCAAGAGAGCAGGGATATGGCGAAGGAAGTGGAAGAGTGGGTCAAGGGAAAGGGCATGCGCGGCGTGAACCTGCAGCCCTGGGCATACCAGCTCCATGCGCACGATCGGAAGTTCTATCCGGTGTACGAGAAATGCGTGGAGCTCGATATACCCGTGACCATCCACACCGGGGTCAACTGGTCGCTCACGCGCAGCATGGATTACGGGCGCCCAATCCATCTCGATTACATCGCCTGCGATTTCCCTGAACTCAAGATTGTGGCGAGCCACGGCGGCTGGCCCTGGGTCAACGAGATGGTGGCCGTGGCATGGAAGCATCCCAAGGTCTACATCGAAACCGGGGCTGTGAGCCCCAAGTACATCGGCCGGCCGGGCACGGGATGGGAGACCTTCATCCAGTATGCGAATTCCATCCTCAAAGAGCGTATTCTCTATGCCTCGGAATGGCCGCTCTTGTCTTTTGAGCGGGTGATATCGGAGACGAAGGCGCTGCCGCTCAAGGAGGATGTCAAGGCCGCCTATCTGGGAGAAAATGCGGCACGGCTTCTGGGCATTCGATAGCAGGAGAAGGGGGAGGATATGGATATACCCAAGCTTGATTTCCTGTGGCAGTACGTGGAGCACTGGGCCAAGGTTGATCCCGCGTGTATAGCGCTCAGCTTCAATGCTCGGAAAATCACCTACGGCCAGTTCGAAGCATACACCGACAATCTGGCCAAGTCATTCCTGAAGCTCGGCTTGCAGAAGGGCGACACCATCGTGACCATGCTGCCGACGAGCATTGAGTACATCCTGGCGCTCATCGCTGCCGACAAGGCGGGAGCCATCGTCACCGCCATGGACGTAAGATACAAGGCAGCTGATCTCAGGCGCTACATTGCGCACATCCAGCCGCAGATCATCATCACCCTCGGGAAAGCCGACGATGCAAGCATCGCTGCAACCCTTGAATCGGTGTGCCGGGATCTCGGGGTCATCGATTCCATCCAGTTTGTTTCCACGGGCGAAGGCGGGCTCGGTTATCGCTTCGACGAGCTCACGACCAAATTCGCCGGCCTGGGTAGCGAACTCAAGCAGGCCAAGGCCGAACAGCACCTGGACGACGGCCTGCTCATCGTGTTCACCGGCGGGACCACGGGTGTGCCGAAGGCGGCGCTCCTCTCCAAGCAGAATGTCACGGCCATGGCGGCCATCGAGGCGGAGTACATGAACAGGTACATCCCGCCCAGGAGCAAGGCGATCGCGTCGTTGCCGCCCAGCCATGTGGGGGGCACGGTTGAGATCATCGGATCGGCCATCTGCGGCGGCTATGAGATCATCGTGCATGAATCCTGGAGCCCCACGCGGGTGCTGCAGACGACCCAGGCGGAAAAGGTCCCGTACATGGGCGGGGTTCCCACCATGTTCGCCATCATGCTCCTCATGCCCGACCTGGAGAAATACGATCTCTCGTCGCTCAAGCTGGCGATCATGTCCGGCGAGAAGGTGGAGTTGGACCTGCTCAACCTCATCAAAACGAAGATCTGCCCCAACATCGTCATCGGCTATGGGAGCACCGAGGGCGGCTCCGAGGTGACGCTCACCGAGGTGGGCGACAGCCTTGAGGAACTCGCCAACGGCTACGTGGGCAAGGTGTTGCCCGGCGTGGAGATAAAGATCGTCGACGAAAACGACAAGGCCCTGCCGCCGGGTGAGACTGGCGAGGTGCTGGTGCGCGGGTCATTTACCATCAAGGGCTACTTCAAGATGCCGGAAGAAGACCGGGTAGGGTTCACGGCCGACGGCTTCTGCCGCACGGGCGATCTGGGCTCTATGACCTCTGACAACGGCCTTTATATAAAAGGCAGAAAAAAGCACATCATCCGGGTGGGTGGCTACACCGTCATGCCGGCGGAGGTGGAAGAGGTGGTCGTGCAGGTTCCAGGCGTCGGGGTGTGCGCCGTCATCGGCGTACCCGACAAGGTGCTGGGCGAGGTTGTGTGGGCGGTGGTTCAGCCCATCCCCGGCCAGACCGTCACCGAGGAGCAGATCATCGCGAAGTGCAAGCAGGAGCTCGCCTCCTTCAAGGTGCCCAGAAAGGTGCTCTTCAAGAGCGATATGCCGCTCACGCGCATCGGCAAGGTGCATCGCGTGGAACTCCAGAAGGAGGTCATCGCGTCGCTGCAAGCGTAGGGGCGCACGTATACATCCTGGGGGTTTAAGGCATTGCGCCCCTGCGCCGTGCCCCCCTTGTGAAAGGAGAGATAGCCATGGAATTCAAGGACATTATCTACGAGAAAGACAGGGCCATCGCCGTCATCACACTCAACCGGCCTGAGGTGCTGAACGCCGTGCGGGACAACCTGTGGCGCGAGATGGAGGCTGCCGTCAACGATGTTCAGGCGGATGAGGATGTCGCAGCGCTCATCATCACCGGGAAGGGAAGGGCTTTCTCGGTCGGTGAGGATCTGAAGGAAGCGGCAAGTTTGTATGCATCCGAATCCATATTCAACCTCCATCTTGTACGGGAAAGCGTGGTGCGGATGCAGCGGGTCACCAAATCCATCATCGACATGCCCAAGCCCGTGATCGCCGCCGTGAACGGATACGCCCTCGGCGCCGGCGCGGAGCTCGCGATCCTGTGCGACATCCGCATCGCCTCTGAAAAGGCGCGCTTCGGCTTTCCCGAGGTAAGGGTGGGCTCCTTCGAGACCAACGGCGTAACGCATATTTTGCCGCGCCTGGTGGGGCTGGGAAAGGCCAAGGAGCTCATGCTGACTGGCGATCATATAATGGCCGAGGAGGCGCTGCTTATCGGGCTGGTCGAGAAGGTGGTTCCGCACGAGAGCCTGCTCGACGAGGCGCGCAAGATCGCGCAGAAGATTGCCGCCAACGCGCCGCTCTCGGTGTCGCTCGTGAAGACCTGCCTCAATAAGGGGGCAGAAACGACCCTTGAGACGGCGCTCGTCTACGAGACCGAGGCGGTGCTCGCCTGCGCGGCCTCGGAGGACATGCGCGAGGGGGCCCTGAGTTTCCTTGAAAACCGCCTACCCGTCTTCAAGGGACGGTGAATTCGTGCTGAAAGAGGCGAGGGCTTTCTATGGGCGTGCTGCTCTATGAAATAAAAGAACACATCGCCTCTATAACCCTGAACCGCCCGGATCGGCTCAACGCCCTGAGCCGGGAGCTCGCAGACGCCCTTGTAGACGCGGTGCAAGATTATGACCGCGACCCGAACCTCTGGGCCGCAATCATCACCGGCGCGGGCGAGAAATCCTTCAGCGCGGGCGCGGACCTCAAGGATGAAAAGCATCTTGCGGACCCTGAAAAATGGGAGGCTTCCTTCGTCCGCAGCCTCACGGGCGTGAAGAAGCCGATGATCGCCGCGGTAAATGGCCACTGTCTGGGCGGGGGCTTTACCGTGGCGCTCGCCTGCGACATCCGCATCGCCTCCGAGAACGCGAAGTTCGGCACGCCGGACCAGAAGCTCAACACCATCGACTGCATGGCCGCGCTGTTTCTCACGCATTTCGTGCCGCCCTCCATTGCCATGGAGATACTTTTCACGGGAGATCCCATCGATGCCCACGAGGCCTACAGCGTGGGGCTGGTGAGCAGGGTGGTTCCGCCCACAGAACTCATAAACGTGGCTGAAGCGGTCGCCGGAAAAATCTGCGCGAGCGGGCCTTTGGCCATCCGGGCTTGCAAGGAACTTGCAAAACACGGGCGCACCATGACCATCGAGGCGGGTGTAAAGCTTTTTGAAGCTCTGGCGCAGGACGTGCTGAAGAGCGAAGACACGCGAGAGGGCGTGATGGCTTTTCTGGAAAAGAGAAAGCCCGTCTGGAAGGGGAGATGAGAGGAGGTAAGATGCGCGCCGAAAATGCACAAGACATCTTAACGAATATTGAAGTGCAGCCGGATTTGAAGATCGCCACCGCCAAAGTCTTTCAATCAGACAGCATGAGCTTCTACCTGGCCAGTGTCACAGGCGAGGTTCCCTGCCACTATCACAAGCTCAGCGATGAGATGTACTACATCTACAAGGGTCGGGGAAGGATGAGCGTGGGCGACGCGTACAGGGATGTCGGCCAAGGCGATATCATCATCATTCCCAAGGGAGCGGTGCATGGACTGAAAAATACAACCTCCGGCGATCTGGTCATATTTTTTATCACATCACCCCCTTTTGATCCTGATAAAGACAGGTTTGTTGTTTAGGAGTATAGATGTTCAGTAAGATCATGATCGATTAACTTTTTTGTGAAGATCAGCGAGCGGAGGAGAAGATGCAAGACGCATTAATCATCACTGCGGCCCTTGCAGGCGGCGCAACATCGAAGAACAACAATCCCGCCACACCGTACACACCGGAGGAATTCGCCGCGGAGAGCTATCGGTGCCTTCAGGAAGGGGTGAGCATCGTCCATATCCATGCCAAGGATCCGAGTACCGGCATGGCCACCGCGGATGTGAAAAAAATCAAACAGACCATAGCTGCCATCAGGGACAGGTGTCCGGATTTGATTATCAACCTCACTACGGGTTACCCCGAGGGGGTGAGCCCCGATGAGAGAATAGCGCCCGTCATGGAGATCAAACCCGAAATGGCGAGCCTCAACGTCAACAGCATGAACATGGGGTTCGGCGATTACAAGAAGGGCGCCCTCATGTATGAATTCGTGTACACCAATCCCTTCTCCAGCATAGAAAGATTCGGGAGGGCCATGCGTGCGCACAAGGTGAAGCCGGAGATAGAGATATTTGATCCGGGCGGCATCAACAATACCCTCTTCATCCGGCGTCAGGGGGACGTGTTTGCGGAGCCGATGCATTTCCAGTTCGTGTACGGCGTGCTCGGCGGCATGGTCTTCACTCCGCTCCTGCACCTCAGTTTAATGGGCCAACTATCGGAGAACGCCACCTACAGCGTGTGCGGCGTGGGCCCCCATCAGGTACCGGCAGCGTTCATGAGCGTCATCTGCGGCGGGCACGTCCGCATCGGGCTGGAGGACAATGTGCGCATGCCCGACGGGACCCTGGCCAAAGGAAGCTGGGAGCAATCCACATGGGTGAAGGATCTGGCGCGAATCTACGGCCGTCCCGTGGCTACGCCGGACGAGGCCCGCAAGATCCTTACACTCTAGAAAGAGGGGGCGCAGCTGAATAACCACGCACCCGCAGGCAAAATCCAAAACATGTAAGGAGGTACATGCACATGTCAACCACTCCAGGCCAAAAGATTGCGGACGAGGTCATCGCCCGCTACACGGCAAAGACACAGCAGTCGGCGAAACTGCATGCCGAGGCGAAAAAGTTCATGCCCGGCGGTGAAACCAGGGAAGTCGTCACCTATAAACCCTATCCCGCCTTTATGGAGCGGGGGAAGGGATGCTATGTGTTTGATTATGACGGCAACGAGTACATCGATTTTGTCGGCAATTATACCTCGCTCATCCATGGACACTGCGACCCGGATATCAATGCGGCGATTCGCGCCCAGCTCGATAAAGGCACGGCACTGGCTTCGCCTACCGTGCTGCAGGTTGAGCACGCGAAGATCCTCTGTGCCCGCATTCCCTCGGTGGACATGGTGCGTTACACCAACTCCGGCACCGAGGCCACCCTCATGGCCATACGCACGGCCCGGGCGGTGAAGCGGAAGGACATGATTATAAAATTCGAGGGCGCGTATCACGGCACCCAGGACGACGCGAAGGTAAACGTAGTGCCGGATCTGGCTCCGCAGGGGCTTCCGAAAGCCCATGTGGAGGGGCTCGGCATCCCGCAGAGCACGCTCCAGAATGTGGTCGTAGCGCCCTTCAATGACTTGGATGCGGTGGAGACACTCCTCAAGCAGTACCAGGATAAGCTCGCCGGCATCATAGTGGAGCCCTTTCTCGCGAGCCTCGGCACCATCCCGCCCAAGCCGGGATTCTTGCAGGGGCTCCGGAGCCTGGCGGATAGGTACGGGGTATTGCTCATCTTCGACGAGGTGCAGTCCTTCCGGCAGAGCACCGGCGGGATGCAGCTCAAGGAGAACGTCATGCCCGATATCACCGCGGTGGGCAAGCTCATCGGGGGCGGCTACCCCATCGGCGCCTTCGGGGCGGGAAGGGATATCATGGACCGCTTCGATTACGATCCCATGAACCCGGACGCCATCCAGCATTCCGGAACCTTCAACGGCAATGAGATCAGCATGACAGCAGGCATCGCCTCCATGAAGAAATTCGACCAGAAGGCGGTGGATCATATCAACGGGCTGGGGAAACGGCTCGCCGACGGCTTTACCGGCGTCTTCAAGGCGCTCGGGCTCAAGTGTCAGGCCCTGTGCGTGGGCTCACAGCTCAACATCAACTTCACCGACAAGGAGCTCTCCAACGCGCTCGAATGGGTCATGTCGCTCATCCCCTGCATGGAGCTCCAGAGGCTGGTGCACCTGGAGCTTTTAAACCGCGGCATCTACTCGGCCAAAAGGAGCGAGTTCGTCATCTCCACCCCCATGACTGCGAAGGAGGTAGATGTATGCGTGCAGAAGGTGGAGGAAACCTTTGCATACTTGCTGCCCTATATCAAGGCGCAGACACCGCACCTGTTGTGAATAGGGGGGGGCGTGGGCCATAATTATTGGGGGGTGTAAGTAGTATTTTTTCACCCAACACATATGTGGCATAGAGAGAAATAAAAAAGGAGGATGAGATCATGCAGGGAAAATTGCAGAGGTCGCTTTCGTTGGGGGGCAGCGTTGCGCTGATTGTCGGCATGGTCATAGGCGCTTCCATCTTTGTGCTCATTCCCGCCCTGGCCGGCATGACCGGGCCGAGCCTGTATATTGCCTATGTCGTATCGGTCATTCCGGCCCTTCTCGCCTCGCTCTATCTCATGCAGCTCGGCGGGGCGCTGCCGGTCACCGGCGCAGGCTATATCATCATCACCAGGCTCATCTCCCCCATGGTGGGAGTGGTCATGTCGCTCGCCGCGGTGATATCGATCATCAGCACCATCTGCCTGGTGGCGTGGGGATTCGCTCAATACATTGCGGTGTACATCCCAGGGATATCCCTCATGGGATGTGCTGTAGGCATCATTATCTTCTTCGGCCTCATCAACTGGATGGGCGTGAAGATCTTTGAGTGGGTCCAGGTGCTCATGTTCCTGCTCCTCATCGCGGGTATGCTCATCTTCGCAAT
>CAYGXB010000139.1:0-8215 GCA_964353605.1 uncultured Bacteriovoracaceae bacterium | reverse complement strand
AATCGGCTATGATCGATGGCGAGGACCGGCCAGCCGGGCATGAGATCGCCGCCATCCTTCCAGACATAGACATGGCTGTCCAGGGCGGCGCAGAGGATCTCGAGACGTCCGTCCAGGTCCATGTCCTCGAGCACGGGCGAGGAGACGACGCCGAAGAGCCGGCGGTTGTGGAAGTCACGCTCAGAGCCCTTGGAGTTGAATCTCGGGTTCAGGGAATAGGCAGGGTTCAGGGAAACAGGAAAGCCGTTTCTCATCCTCCCGTCATGCTCCCATACATACAACTTGCCGTTCAAGGATGCTGCCACGACCTCGAGGTCACCGTCCCTGTCCAGGTCGCCCACGGCGACCCCGCCGTAGCCGATGGCTTCATAGATGATACTGCTCATGGCGCTGGTCGTGAATGCCTTCGAGCCCACATACCGGTATGCGAGGAGGTCCGTCGTGACCGGCCAGCCGGGGACCTCGCTCCCGTCGGCATTCAGGGCATGGATGATCCCGTCCGTGGTGGGGATGATCATTTCGTCGATATTGTCCCCGTCGAGATCGGCCATGCTGACAGAGGCTTCGCCGCTGCTGCCGATTACCTTGGGGAAGCCCGACTTGAGGTCTCGGTCGTGATGGATATAGATGGTTTTCAGCGCCTCGGCCCGATTGCCTCGGTTGTCATTGACCACCATGCGGATGCAATAGGTAAAGTCGTTGGGGCCAACGGGGGCTTCATCGTTCAGGAAAGCACCGATATCCCACGCGTACAGCATACCGGATTGCGGTGCTCTTGCCGAACGCATGGAATTAGGGATCCTCTGCCAGCCTTTCTTCCAGGGATCGATTCCCTGGGCGTACTCAAACCAGTAGGTATAGGATTCAGCCCTGTTCGCAGCTACAGAGCCGATGATATCTAATTTCTGGGTCTTGACGGGGTCGATGGTCGCAAACCAGGCGGGACTCACGATATCGGCCTCGGGCGGGATCTTGTCGTCCTCCACCATCTTGACGGCCTTATGCGCATTCATCCTGCCGTAGCCGAAGTACTGGTCCCAGCCGGGGCCGGATTCGAAACGTTTGGTCGGAGTAAGCGGGATATAGCACCAGTAATTGCCGCTGAAATCGATATCGTCGGTGCTCATGGTGATGATCTGCTTGATTTCGTTCGCCGTGAGCTGGATGCCCCTGTTCTTTGCCGCGGATAGGATGAGCCCGGTTATGCCGGCACCCCTCCCGACCGCCTCGGACGAGCACGAGGAGGATGAGACCGAGGCGGCGATATTGCCGCCGTAGTTGGTGCAGCCATTCAGGAAGAGGTAAGACTGTGGATACATATCTTCCTCATACTTGGTGACCGAATTGAAGGTGATCATATGCTCATGAGCGGCAGGCAGGTTCTGGTGAAAACTTTCCTCATCCGCGGCTGAGGCGATGATGGGAACATCCCTGGAATAGGCATAGTTGATGGCGGCCTGGGAAAGGGCGGAGCCGTTGATGGTGCCCAATGCCTCCTGGATCACGGATGCGCCGCTGTCCACGGCAAAGATCACCGAGCGGCCGAAGTCTACATCGCTCGCTACGAAGCTCAGGCCCACGCGGATGGGCAAAATCATGCAGTTCGGGCAGGTGCCGGGAAAGCCAGCGGTGCTGTCGATATACGCCTCGGCGCAAGAGTCTTCCGCTTCGCCGGTTCCGTGACCATAGTGGACGTCGTCGAAGGGGTCGTTGTCATCGTCCACCATATCCCAGCCGCAGATGTCGTCAACGTATCCATTTCCGTCGTCATCCCCGCCGTTCCAAAAGGCTTTGATGAGATCCTGGGGATCCTTGAATCCATTCCCGTTCCAATCGCTCACCCGTGTGTCATTTATGTAATCCAGCATGTTGAAAACACCATCGTTGTTTGCATCGTAGGCCATGCTCCCCTGGGGAAGGGGCAATTCGCCGCGATTCAGGGAGAACTTATTCTTGATGACAAGGGTGCCCTTATCGTCCCATTTGATGCCGCTGTCGATGATGGCTATAATCACATCGGGCCTGCCCGTGGTAATTTCCCAGGCCTTGTCGACGCTCATGCCCATGACGCCGTAGAGTTCCTGCGCTTTGTTATCGATGGAACTGTTGCCCGAGCGGTCAGAGGTATACTTCCAGTACTCGCCCTTGTTCCGGTTGTAGTTCGCAGGGAAGGGGAGGATATTGCCGCTTTCATCCTTGAGCTTGCAGTACTGTTGATACGCATAGACATCTACGCCCGATGGCGCTTTCGGAAACGGGACCTCTGCGTAAACGTACTGTGCCAGGAGCAAGCTTGCCATTAGGATCCAGAAGATAAAGGATGGTCTGTGCTTCATGCTGATTCCTCCTCATTACATCCTAGAAACAATCTATCTTAAATTTAAGGTGAAAAACCACAATGTCAAGTGCCGGCGAAGATGCTCGGTATAAATGCCCATCGGGATTGAATGCATTACCTGCGCCCCGGGCATCTGAAGGTTAATCCTGGTGTTCATCCCCATCCACATTTTCCCCCGGGCATGAAAATACGCACGCTCAGATTGGAAATATATGCGATTAGGGATAAAACATTCCCTCGGATGGAAATCCTTTTCCTTGCGCTCAGAGGGAGGGTTTCAGAGCCTGTATACCCTTATAATTATGGCACAAGCCTATCCAGGTACCAGTCGTCCTTCTCCCATTCCGTGCCGTCATCCAGGGTGAAGCTCGCCGTGGTGCCGTTCAAGGCCACGGTCGCCGTGGCGTCCGCATTCGTGAGGGTGACGGTGCCTGAGGTCCAGACCCCTGCGGGATCCAGGGTCGGGCTCCCTGAGATCTCGAATTCCATCCCGCTGATGGTGAATGTGCCGCTCACGGTCAAGGCCGTACTGCTCGTCTGCTTATAGAGAAGGCTGGCATAACTGTACCCCTTGTCATCGACGATTATGCTGCCGGTAAGCGTATAGGAGTCCGTAGTATTGTCGATTCCGATGGTCAAGCTCGAATATACTGCCTTTGCATAGCTCTTGCCCGTATATGCAATCGTGAGGGAGGGTGCGTTGATGTTCAGGAGGGTGAAGCCCCCTGCTTCAATAGAGAAGACTCCATCGGCATTGAAGGTCCCGGTATACTCCTTCGTCTTATTGACATCGAGAAAACAGGCCTCGAGCGTCAGGTGCGCGGTTACCTTGGACGTACCATCTGTGCTGAGGGTTCCCGTCATGCCGGGAGGGACATAATCTATGATATCAGGGTCGCTGAGGTTGATGCTGGTCGGGAGGTTGCCCTTATCCATATAATATTGCGTAACCATCAACTGGAGGACGGTTACCACCCCGATCATGTCGTTGATGGCGATATCGTTCATATATTCTCCGCTTTTCGTCGTGGCATACGAGAAAAAGAGGGCCTCTTCATAATCGGCCTGCTGCGCCTCCTGGGAATCGTCCCCGCATCCAGAGATGATCAGCAAGAGCGCGAAAAGGCCATAGAGGATACCATCTGTCAATCTCATCTTATACCCCTGTATCGAATTCATGGCAGAAAAATATTATACCATTCCTACCCGGCTTAGCAAGCAGTGATTGTGGAGCCTAAAATCACTTCCGTGATGAGAGGGGCCTGAAAGTTGAATCCTTCCGATCCCCTGGGGATGTCCAGCCCTCTTAGGGAGCGAGGTGGGATGGGTGGTCAGGAGAGATACCCGCCCATAATTGAGGCATCCCTGCTGAGGTGCTTTGCCACTTGCAAATGCTCCTTCCTCGGATGTATGGAGGAAGGCATGCAAAGGATATTGCTTTTCCTGATGGCCATTTTCGTGCTTATTGTCCCCCCTGTTCATGCCCTGGGGTATGAGAAGGAGCGGGAGGTATCGCAGGAGTTCATCTCACTGCTCGAGGCCAGAGGGCTCATCATCCACAATGCAGATGTCATCTGGATGCTCCAGTCAGTCACCGACCTGATGGCTGACCATATCAAGGAGCCGGTGTACTCTTTCAAGATATATCTCATCAATGATAAGTCGATCAATGCCATGGCCATCCCTGACGGCAATATCTTTCTGAACCTGGGCACAGTCTTGGTAGGCAAGGATATGGACGAGATTGCCTCGGTGATCGGCCATGAAATGGGGCATTGTCAGATGAGGCATTTTTCGGAGGCCATGGAAGTCCAAAAGCGGATAACGACGGCCTCCCTGGTTGGTATCCTTGCCGGCATCCTTCTCTCCTCGAGCAGTCCCGAGGTCGGCAGCGCTTTGATTTTTTCATCGTTGGGAGGTGGGGAGAATCTGAAGCTCCAGTATTCCAGAAAGCAGGAACTGGAAGCGGATGAATTCGGGAGGAACCTTATGGGGGCCTCTGGCATGGACCCTGCCGCCATGTCACGCTTCCTTGTGCGGCTGCGCACCTATGCAGATTCCCCCAACATCCCCCAGTATCTCCTGACCCACCCCTATACCCAGGATCGCATAGCAGCCGTGGAGAAAGAGCCGACACCTCCCCATCCCGAGACACGCTTCTGGACCCTGTATGCCTCCATCTTGGGTGAGCTCTTGCCCGAGGAGGAGGTGCAGGCGCGCATCCAGAGTATGCCTGAGCCCTTTGGCAAACTGGCCTGGGGCATAAGCAAGGTACGCACAGGAAAGAACAAGGAGGGGCTCGTCCTCCTCGAAGGGATTGATCTGCCCCTGGCAAAAGGATGGAAGGGGCTTGCCTTGTATGGAATAGGGGAAAAGGACAAGGCATACCCCTATCTCCTTGGATACCAGAGGAATGCTGCGATCGGCATCGCTGTAGCCGAGATCCTATCCGGCAAGGGGCAGATCGATGAGGCCATAACTACCCTCCTGCCCTACCGGGATAACCCCCGTGCGGCCTATACCCTCGGCACACTCTACGAGAAGAAAGGCAATACAGGTCTTTCGCATGTGTCCTTTGCCCGGTATTTCTTCTCCATGCAAAACTACAAGGCCAGTCTCTTCCATATTAATAAGGCCCTGGAGGAGAAATCTCTCGGTGCCGACCTATCAGAGGCCATGAAACAGATGAAGGAGACGATTCAGAAGGTACAGCGATCGAATTAGGTATGCTTTAGATATGCTCGTATCTTGCTGATATCGAACACCTCGGTCACACCTGAATCATCGCACGAGGCTTCCATGAAAGAGCCCCCGCCCTTGGTGAAGATGTCGATCGGGCTTATCTTGTATACTTGGATCTCCCCATACCCGTATTTCGGATAGAATATGATGAGTGATTTTTCCTGGGCGATGGCCTCTTCAAAGATCTCTATCCCCTTGTGGCCATAGGGCAAGGGTTTGACCATGCCAAAGGGATAGATGCCTTCCTTCTGGAGGGCCTTGTCTTCGCCATGTTCAGGGATCTTCAGCGGTATCGACCTCCCCCAGTCCATTTCGCCCTCTTCCTCATGGTTGCATCCAGAGCGCTGAATGATGACGCTCCTCCGGTCGAGGAAAGTGATCACATCATCCTCGCATCGCTCGGGGATCCGGTATATCCCGGGTAATACTTCATCGAGCCCATGTGGGATCTTGTCCCGGCAATTCTCGATGACGAGGAATGTCCCGTGGATGATATGTGCCTGAGAGAGCGAGGCTGCCCATCCCTTTATGGTCTTCAAGACATTTTCCGGAACCGTATGGCGGGATATGCGGTCGAGGAAATTCCCGATCTTCTCTGCAGACCATCCGTCACGGATAGCCCTGAATACAGATGCGCGGGTTATACGGTAGATGCTGACTACATCTGCTCGCACCAGTTCCGCAACCTCGCCGATATTGAGATGATCCACAGGATCAAAATCCTTTGACACTAGGATCTCCATATTGGGTTGAATGATGACCTCATCCTTATAGCTAGGCAGGGGAGCGCGTATATTGCCTGTTCTTAATGCCTTAAAGACCTCGTCCGAGAAACGCACCCATCTTCCGGATATATCTTCCTGGAGTACGCCGAGTTCAAGCCAGAGGGAGATGAGATCCGAGGGAATCTGCTCGACATCTTCCATCTCGGGAAAGGCATGGATAAGATAGAAGAAGATGGTTCTCTGCAAGGTCTCTTTTGCGTGCCCTTTTTCCCCTAAGACCTTAAAGATTCTGCCTTCAAGGCCTTGGTAAAGCTTGCATGATTGGAAGAAGCGCCAGATCCTGTACCTGAGTTCCCCATCAATTGCCAAACTCATGGATGGGCCCGGTAATACGATAATGGTGCCTTTGCTATCCCTTAGACACCCCAGAACCTCAAGCTCCCAGTATATCCTCCTGACATCAACGGATTCTCCAATCCGCTCCTCAATGCTCTCCCATCCCTTCTTGAACGGTTCCATGCCTGGCCTGCACCGTATCTTCCCCGAGCGGAATGCGTTCAGCACGATAATGTGCGACCAGATACTAATCTCTTGGGGCTCTTTCCAGACAACCGTATCATCCGGGATGGAATCGGCCTTGAGCATTTCCTCCATCACCGTTATCAACGATGGGAGCATGATGACCGGGTCCCTCCCGGTTAGACCGTCCTGGAATACAAGGCCGAGCATGCCCAGTCTCTCGAGGGTCGTATGTGCTTCATTGATCTCGTGTCGGTAAGTCCGGAGGAAGACCCGCCATTCCATTTGTCCGCCGAGCTCAAAGAGATCTCTGAGAATGGATTTCTCATGATCGTTAAGGGACAGGATGATCTGCTGCAACCTCTGCGCGTCACTCAACCATTCGGACAAGGTCATGGCATCGGTCGTTTGTCCGATGATCTTGCTGGATATGATCCCCACCATGTACGGGGGAATGCTGGCAATGAGCTCACGGGTGGAAGTCATCGTGGTTCCATTCCTCGATCATGTATTTATAGCCCTGCTCGGCAAGGAAGACCTGCCGTTTGTGGGCGAAGATGTCCTCGGCCGTATTGGCGGTGACAAGGCTGTAGAAAGTGGATATCCGCTTTTTCGGCCTGAGGATTCTGCCGAGCCGTTGTGCCTCCTCCTGTCGTGAGCCGAAGGTACCAGATACCTGAATGGCAACCGATGCATCGGGAAGGTCTATGGCGTAGTTGGCAACTTTCGATACCACGAGCACCGGAAGCTCCTCCCTCCTGAACGCCTGATAGAGATTATCCCGTCGCGTGGTCGAGGTGGAACCGGTAATGATCGGTGCCTTAAGGTGCCAAGCGATCCGCTTGAGCTGGCTGATGTACTGACCGATGATGAGAACCGGTTCATTTGCATGCTTGCGTATGATCCACTCCACCACACGATCCTTGTACGGGTTTTCCGATGCAATCCTGAATTGGGCTCTTTCCGATTCCAGCGTATAATCCCGTTCTCTTTCCGGAGGCAGGGGGAGTCGGATCTCGTAACAGATGGCCTCGGCAATGAACCCCTTGAACTCGAGTTCCTTCCAGGGTACATCATAACATTTCGGGCCGATGAGAGAAAAGGTGTCCTCCTCGAGGCCGTCCTCACGGACGAGGGTGGCGGTGAGACCGAGCCGCCGTTTGGCCTGGATCTCCGTTGTGGCCCGGAATACCGGGGCCGGGAGTACATGCACCTCGTCGTAGATGAGCAGCCCCCAATTTCTGGCCATCATGAGCTGCATGTGTTGAAACGGTTCTGTTTTCGATTTCCGGTAGGTGAGGATCTGGTAGGTGGTTATAGTAACCGGTTTGATCTCCTTTTTGTATCCCGTATACTCCCCGACCTCCTCACGGATGAGCGATGTCTTGTCGATGAGCTCGTTGATCCACTGGTGAACGGCAGCCACGTTCGTGCAGAGTATCAGGGTGCATGCTTGCGCCTTCGCCATGATGCCCATGCCGACCATGGTCTTTCCAGAACCGCAGGGCAGCACGACAATGCCCTGCCCTCCTCTTGCGCTCCCGCCCGCCCAGAAATTATCGATCGCCTCCATCTGGTATTGCCTGAGCATGAACTGCCCGCCGGAGAGGGTTTCCTTCCGCAGTTCGAGGTCAAGAGGTTCGCCGGGTTCATACCCGACGAGGTCGTTTACCGGGAACCCGATCTTGATGATCATATGCTTGAACCGGCCACGGATATCGGAAGGGATCAGAAATGTATCTGGAGGGGACACATCGATGATGTATTCCTTGATCTTTGAATGAGACAGAAGCATATTGAGCACTGCAGGGCTTTTTACCTCGACCCGCAGCTGGTTTCGGTCCGCCTTGTAGAGGCGGATCGCATCCCAGCGTGCGAATGCATCCCGAAT
>CAYGXB010000138.1:0-8280 GCA_964353605.1 uncultured Bacteriovoracaceae bacterium | reverse complement strand
ACACGCACACACAACGGTTACAACAAGTGCAATTCCGTGACCGGAATTACGGCAGGGCTGTTCTTGGTAATACACATGGATCGCTGCTCTGCATGGCGAGTGGCCTGATTACCGGTGACTCACTCAGCCGAAGCGGGGGGGATGGATGATAGACAATCGGGGAGTTAGCAGGTATAATCTCATTATTATGCTAATCCAGAGGTACATTTCCACCTCTATTGCGAAGGCGTTTCTTGCCGCACTGGCTGTTCTCTCCTGCGTTATGATCATAGCGGAGTGGGTTCAAATGGGGAAGTTCCTGACCATACGGGACTCCGATCTGCTCCTGCTTGCCGCCGTCCCCATGGGAAGGTATGTGATACCGATGGCTTTGCTCTTTGGTGTCCTCCTTGTGCTTGAGCGGCTCTCATCCGATTCGGAGATCATCGCTATGAAGGCATGTGGGATCAAGAAGAATGCCCTGTATCGACCTGTGATAGAATTTTCCGTTCTCTGCATGCTCATCAACCTCGCCATATCAACCTATCTGGGTCCTTTGTCCATGGAGAGGATACAGAGGAGATTGATTGCCGAGGCGCCAGCAAGGATTTATTCCTTGATCAAGGAACGGGATTTTATGGAGACATTCAAGGGTGTCACCATTTATGTGGAGTCGGTAAACCCTGCGAAAAGGCGAATTCAGAGGATATTCATCGAGACACAGGGAAAGAATCACTATATCGTTACCGCAGAGAGAGGTTCCCTCGATCTCAAGGAATCAAAGATCCTGATGAGGCTGAAGAATGGAAGCTTGTTCATGGAAAGCGATCCGCTAATCCGGTATATCACCTTTGAGGAATATGATTTCCTCCTGGATGTCAATTTGGGCAAGGAGCTCGGCATCAAGACGTGGGAAACTACCACCCAACCCCAATTAAAAGAGATCATCACAAAGGATCCTGATCCGAAGTGGGTGAAGGAATATCATAATCGCTACTCGTTTCCTATCCTGAATATCATTCTCGGACTCGTAGGTATCGCCTTCGGGATTCAGAAGCCCCGCTCTCCACGGTATACCGGTTTTATTACCGGGATAGGCACGATATTCGGGTATTATCTGTTGTTCCTCCTTGCGGACCGTCTGGTAAAGGCAAAAGAGCTGAGCCCGGTTTTGGGGGCATGGTTGCCCAACATCTTCTTCTGCCTCATGCTCTTAGGTCTATGGGTATGGAGAAGATTGCGATTCGCTGAGGCTTAAGGGTATGGGAACGCTCGATATATATATCTTCAAGAAGGCATTCTCCATGTGGGTCGGCGCCCTCTTGAGCCTTGCCGGGCTTATTCTGCTCTCTGAATTCTTCGGGAATCTCTCTAAGTTTTCCGAACACGATGTCAATGCCGCTACCATATTCGCCTTCATGATGTTGAGCCTCCCGCAGATCCTCTATCTGGTGCTCCCCTTTTCAATCTGTCTGGGTATTCTCGCAGCACAGGCCTCATTTTCCCGCCACGTGGAGACCATTGCCATGCAGGCCTCGTCCGTTTCGGACAAGCAGATTTACAAACCGTTTATATCCCTCGGTCTCCTCGCCACGCTGCTTATGGCCCTCCTCTCATTCTATGCGTATCCCCTGGCGCAGAAACAGGCGGATAGGATCGAGAATTTCGATATTAAGAAAATGGGCATCAAAGGATCATTCACGGTCAGCGGATGCAGATTCCAGGCCCAAGATGCGATTTACTCTGTAGAACATATGGACATCTCCGCTGGTCTCATGCAGAATATCTCATGTTACCGGATGGATTCCGGAAGGCTCGCTCAGATTGTAGTGGCAAAGAGTGCGCATTGGAATGGGAGGGGATGGGATGCCCATGGTATGACGGAGATTAGTCTCACAGCACCCAAGATTATCGTGAAACGGGGAGATGGCATCTTGCCGCTCAAGAGCGCCCCTGTGGATCTCGTCTCGGCAAGGCCCACTCCGGATGTACTCACGATTGGCGAGCTAAGGCAGTACCTGATCAGACTCAGGGAGGATGGCATCCGCTCCCGGTCTCTGGAGACATATTTCCATAGCAGGATAAGTTTTGCAATCGCACCCATCATCATGACCCTGCTCGTCCTCCCATTCGGTATGAGGTTTCCGAGGACAGGCGGGATCGCGCATGGTATCGCACTGGGACTGATGCTCGGGCTCCTGTATTGGGGACTGCATTCCGGAATGACGAGTGCCGGCGAAACCGGGTATGTCCGGCCGGTTCTAGCAGCATGGTCGGCAAACATTCTCGCCCTCATGAGCGGGCTTGTCTTGATCCACAAGAGGAGGGGGGCATATGGCTGATGTTGTCATTGTCGGAACGGGACCAGCGGGTATCTTTGCCGCGATTGAGCTCATGCGCAGGGCCCCGGGCTTAGATATCGTCATGATCGAACAGGGCAAGGATATCGGTGAGAGGAGCAGGTCAGGGAAGGAGATGCTCGTTGGCTGGGGTGGGGCCGGTGCCTTCAGTGACGGCAAGCTCACTATATCCACTGATGTGGGCGGCCAGATCGCAAGTCTCATGCCCGAAACCGATCTCTTAAGCCTGCTTGAATATGTGGATGGAATCTATTCCAGCTATGCCCCGCATAAAGCGGTATATAACTTGAGCAGCGACGATGCCCAGGGTATCTCGGCTCAGGCTCGGCTCGCAGGCCTTGTTTATGTGCCGACCCGCATTCGCCATCTCGGCACCGAGAACTGCTATACGATCCTCAAGGACATACGGCATGACTTGAATGGCAAAGTCAGGATGATATTCAACACGATGGCGGGTGAAATCATCAAGGACAGCGGCAGGGTTACCGGGGTGAGGCTGGAAGATGGAACCGTAATCGACGCTCGGTATGTGATCGTCGCTCCGGGCAGGGTGGGAGCCAAATGGATGGCGGACCAGGCGAAGGCTCTGAACCTCGAGACCTGGACAAACCCAGTCGATCTCGGGGTGCGGGTGGAGCTCCCCGCGGTCGTCATGGAACACCTCACGTCGGTGGCCTATGAAACGAAATTCATCTATTACTCGAAGACCTTTGACGACCGAGTGAGAACCTTCTGCATGAATCCCTACGGCGAGGTGGTCAGAGAGACGATCGGGGACATCCTCACCGTCAACGGGCATTCCTGGGCAAATAAGAAAACCGAGAACACCAATTTCGCCATCCTGGTGAGCGCCAACTTCACCGAGCCGTTCGACGATGCCATCGGGTACGGAAGATACGTGGCGACCCTGGCCAACATGCTCGGCAAGGGGGTCATCATCCAGAGGCTCGGCGACCTCTTGTCCGGCAGGCGTACCACACCAAGCCGCCTCGAGAAGTGCACCACCACCCCGACACTCAAGGAGGCCACCCCCGGCGACCTAAGCTACTGCATCCCCTACCGGATTCTCCAGGATATCATTGAGATGATCTCCTGTCTCGATCGCCTGGCGCCGGGCGTAAACTCAGGTCATACCCTCCTTTACGGCCTGGAGGTGAAGTTCTACTCCAACCGCATCCGACTTGACAAGGACCTCCAGACCCAGGTCGAAGGACTCTATGCCGTCGGCGATGGTGCGGGAATCACGAGGGGTCTCACCCAGGCGAGCTGTTCGGGCGTCATCGCCGCCCGCTCCATCGCCGGGAGGTGCGCATGAATCCAGTAAGAAATGCGGTCGGGGTGGTCAGGGGGAGCTGAGAGGTAATCATGGACTGGTATCATGTGTCGGATCTTGATGCTGCCTCCAGACTGTATGTCATGGAGACAGTTCCTTTACCTGAGCAGGACCGGACTATTATGTTCGATATGATCAGAAAAGGGCCGGTGATCGTTTCGGCCAAGGCTCTCAGTATGCTGAGAAAGGAAGAACTTATCGAAATCATGCCTTACATCCTGGAAAAACCTATCCTGAGGCCGTTTTTGGTGAGGGCTTGCATTGTCCTTGGTGAAGAAGCCGAGTCCTTTGTTGCCGAATTCCTGGAGGATGAATCGGAGTATGTCAGGAAGGCCGCTTTGCAGATAGCGGGTAGGCTGAGGCTTACAGGGCTTGAGAAAAAGATTCGGCGCATGGCGGAAGAGGATAGGATCGTCCGCTATGCCATAGCAGCCCTGAAAATGATGGGGCTCGATATATCCTCCTACAGGAATCATAAAGATGAATTCGTAAGGGCACTCTTCGATGCATGAGTGCCTCTTCTGTGCAATTATCAACCGCACAGCCGATGCTAGGATCCTCTATGAGGATAACTGGATCATCGTGTTCAAGAATATCGCCGAGTATGCTCCCGTGCACCTCCTGATTGCTCCGAAACGGCATATGGAGCAATTCCAGCTCCTGCAAGATGGACCCCTCATTTCCCATATCATGTACACGGTTTCTATGCTGACCCAGAAACTCTGTCCCAACGGTTTCCGGCTCGTTATGAACCAGGGCAAGGATGGACACCAATCACAGCTCCATGGGCATGTCCAACTTCTCGGCGGCAGATTTCTCGGTATGAATTATGTTTCTGAGCCCGATCCCCGATCAGAGGCCAGGCGCTTCATGGAAAAGGCTAGGGTGCTTATACAGCAGGTCTCAGAGATTTATCCAGAGGACCGTGCGGTACTCCTGCATAAGGCCCTCGTGGAGAACCTCCTTGGAAATTACGCAGCCGCGCGGGACATATTCCAGGAAGTGATATGTCTCTACCCTGCAGACGCTGCAGGCTATGATGGCCTTGCCGAAACCAGCGCTCGGCTTGGTGACAGAATAACGTCTATCAACGCCCTTGAAAAGCTCTTTACCCTCATTCCCCCAACCCGGGAAACCCTGCTCCTCATGTTCGAGCTACACTCTAAAAAGGCAGTCGACATGTGGGAACGCCACAGGTTGAACATACCCGTTCTTCTGGCCGCAGCCGGCCGTGTCAAGGGAGAACATAACCTGTTGCTCCAGGCCCTCGAGAAAAAGGATGACGACCGATGCTCGTTCCGGGCCGAAGATCTTGCTGCCAAAGCCTTTATCGCACGGTCGATCGGCATGAACGGGGAGGCCTTCGCCCGTGATGCCCTGAGCTGTCTTGGCGGTGTCTCTCCGACCAGAAGGCTCTTCCTGGTCGATGATCTCCGCTTCGTCGATAAGACCGTCTTTTTCAAAACCATCAGGAAATATTATGGTAGATGATCTGATCCACGCCCTCATCCAGTCATCGAAGACCCTTGTCCTCACCGGAGCGGGCATCAGCACAGGGAGCGGCGTCCCTGACTTCTCCGCCGATATGGGCGCTCTATGGGAAAGGATTTACTCCTATGGTATCTTCCCGGAAATGGCCTTCTTCGAAAAAAGTGCGGAATCGGCATGCAAATACTGGCTGAGCTTCACCTTGCCAATGCTGGATGCACGGCCCAATGTCATCCACCACACCATCGCCCTCATGGAACATTTCGGCCTTGTTGCTGCTGTCCTCACCACCAACACGGACCGGCTCCACCAGAAGGGCGGCAGCTTGAAAGTACATGAACTCCATTCCCATATGGAAAACGCCATATGCGACCGGTGCCAAAAGACCCAGCCGATTGAGACCATCATTGCAAAGATAGAGAGCGGAGAGATCCCGCCACGCTGCCCGGTATGCCTCCAAGGTGGGCTGATGCCGGATGTCATGCTCGGCTATCAACGATCTCAGGACTATGATATGGCGCTGAACGAAACCCAGGATGCTGACCTGCTCCTCATCATAGGCGCCTCGTCCATCCTGAACCACGATTATATCAAGGCCATCCCGGATACACTCAAGATAAACGGCAAGCCGGTATGGATCCTCAACGGCACACCATCCCCCTACGATGAGCAGGCGGATCGCACCATCATTACCGACCTCACCGCCTTCATGAAGGTTTTCAGTCAGCGCCTCAGTGACTATCTTTGCTGATAAACGATCCGAGGGAACTTTTTTATAAAAAACAGAGGATCCCTCGGACACCTTTCAGAAAAATTTCAGAAACCCGAGGACTTGGCCGCTTCCTCTCATCGCTGGTATGTGACAGGTAGCAGTCTGCACCTTAAAGCAATGCTGCGAGGACTGCCCTGTCAAAATAGACTTCGTTGCGTTTGATGAGATCCCCCTCGAGGAGGATGAGATCCATGCCGTCGACCTCTACGGTTTTTTCACCCCCAGCTTTTCTCAATGAAGCATGCCATAAAAAAGCACCGCCGTTCGTTCCATCAAATGGATATACCTCTCTGAGCGCCCAGTTCATCTCCCAGACGCCGAAGAGTTTTTTCAGGTAACGGCGCATTGCATCGGCCCCCTTTACCTGTCCCCTCGTATTCGGATCACGGTAAACCACGTCGGCGGTGTAGCACTCGATCACCCGTTCGACATCTTGCTTATTCCACGCTTCAAGAACTTTTTCTGACAGCTCAAACAATCCCTTCTTATCCATTCCATCTCTCCTTTCATTTCAATTTATGCATTTCTGTTTTCTAATAGCTCGATAAAGCCTTCGAGCCGGGTCCTGTTCTGCTCCGGCGAGTAACCGCGCGGGTCGGCGATATCCATGTCCAGCATGAGGAAAGGTAGACCCAAGCTATCCACAAACTCCTTGAGTATCCTGTAGGCGGCCTTGGATTGCCGACAGGCAGGTGTGGCAAAAAGGATCGCACCATCAATGCTGTATTCATGCTTTATCTTGTCCAGGCCGTCTATCCTTCGGTTAATGGGTCCTATAAAGGGATTTTTCAGACACTTCAAAGCCAGCCCTTCAAACGGCTTGTCTTCGTTGATCTCGTCCCAGAAGACCCTGACCGTCTCGCACAACGGCACGCTTACCTGGTTCTCCTTCAGGATCTCGAACAGATTGGAGGGGTAGGTCGGAAGCCAGGCGAACCAGTATACCCTGTGCCTTTCGGGCCGTAACTTCCCGGTGTTTATCCTCATTTGCAGTTCTTCAATCAAGGCAGTGTTCAATCGCTCCATGACTGGGCTACCCCAAAAGAGATTACCGTTGATGGAATACCCGATAAGGTCCCGGCCGTCCCAGGGACAGGGGGAGTGTTTCAGGAGCTCCAGGATTTGCACATGCGATCTCCTCGCCCGGTTGGAACTCCGGACAGCCTCTTTGAGCCGGTCCTCGTCGAGTTTTTGCCCGGAGATCTCACCGATCTTAGCAGCGATCTGACGTAATTGCTTCTCCACGTAGCTGACCGAATCTTTGTTCACCTCGGGAGGCACATACAGGAGCAGGGGCTCCTTCCCATGCATAGTGGCGAAGATATCATTGGCCTTAGCCTTGCCGTCACAGTAGTATGATGTGGTGATAAGCAGATCGGGCTGAGGAAAATAGCCTTTGAAAAACCCGCCCAACCCGACGCGGTGGAAAGAACATACATCAAGTGAGTATCCTCGGTTCTCCGCCTCCAGCATGGTCGGCACACCCATTTCCGTGGAGGCGATCAGGGAGCCTGCGATCTCGAAATCGAAGGGGATAACATCGAAGGCGGCAATGATTTCCATGGGAAAGGCATAGAGGGAGGTGTAGACCACCTTTTTATCAGGCGCGTAGGCCTTCAAGAAAAGTTCCGCCCACTCCTTGTACCAAAGCGCCCGGAAGCTCCTCCTCTCTTTGAGTACATCCCCCGTCTGCTGCGCCATGAACTGTAGCATTTCTTTAAACATTTTTTCCCTCCCCCAGCATCTCGAGGAAAGCATCGACCCTTGTCCTCATCTGACCGAGGTCAGTCCATGTATAATCGTTCTCAAGGAAGAGAAACGGGATTGCAAGGTCCCTGAATCGCGCCTGCATCAAGGGGACATTGTATATAAGCGGATCGCAATACTTTACTGCACTGCAGATGATTCCTTGGGCCCCTGATTTCTCATATACCTTTTGCAGGTATTGAAATTGCTCCTCAAATCCCAGCATCCTGGCGCACGAAGGCCGCAAGAGATACCTCCTCGCGAGGGCTAGGATGGGATCCGCAGTATCTTCCTCAACAAGGGTCTCAAAATGTCTGGCACCGATACAGGTGTCAAGGGCTGCGACCTGTGCGCCCGCATCCTCTATGAGGGTGATAAGATCGGAGCGATGCATGGCATTCCCGGTGAGTACGATCCTTTTCCCTGTCTTTCCAGGCTTGTCTTCTCCGGCTGCCAATAGGAATTGCTTGATCTTGTCCGTAAAATCTACCGTCTCGGACTGTGATCCTTCCAGGCAGAGTTCAAAGACCTTGCTGCCGCATGTCTCCTGACGCCTGAACACCTCGCCCATTAACTGACAGTCAAGTCCCAGATTTTCTGTA
>CAYGXB010000137.1:0-8338 GCA_964353605.1 uncultured Bacteriovoracaceae bacterium | reverse complement strand
TAATCCGGGGTCGAACCCTTCAAACGCTTGAGGACTTTACTCACATCCTGGGATCTCTTCCTGGGGCAGACGAGGACTGCATCCTCGCCTTCCACCACTACCATATTGTCGATGCCGATGAGGACAATCTGCTTGCCACATCCCCAGACCACATTATGGCTTGATTCATGGAGATAGGAGGGACCTCGCACGGCATTGCCGTTTTGGTCGGGCACGAGGAGCTTGCCGACAGCATCCCATGACCCGACGTCGTTCCAGCTAAAAGCCGAGGGGATGACTGCAACCTTTGAAGCCTTCTCCATGATAGCATAATCTATGGAGATAGCCTCGACATCCTGATAGAAGCGCAGGATATCCTCATTCCTCCACTTTGATGAGAAAAGCTGCTCCAAGTCGTAGTACATCTTCGGCATATACCGCTCGAATGCATGCATGATGGTATCCACTCTCCAGAGGAACATCCCGGTATTCCAGAGATATCCGCGGTTGATATACTCCTTCGCTCTGGATCTATCCGGTTTTTCATGGAATGACTCCACACTGTATAAATTGAGCACATTTCCCGTGCTCAGAGCCTCACCGGGAGCGATGTATCCATAACCGGTCTCCGGATATTTCGGCCTAATCCCGATGGTAATGAGGTACTCTGGAAATTCTTTGAGACATTGTGCACCGAATGCCACGGTATCCTGAAAGGCTGCTGTATCTCGGATTAGGTGATCGGAGGGAAAAACAGCCATAAGACCTTCTGGATCATTGCGGGAGATCCAGGCTGCCGCGAGGGCTATACAGGCGGCTGTATTGCGGCCGAAGGGCTCAGCGAGGATGTTTTCCCTGGGGAGATCGGGGAGCTCACGCGCAATCAGGGTGACGATGTCGTTGCCCGTGACAACATACATCCTTTCAGGAGCAGTCAAGGGAAGGAGCCTGTCGACCGTGTTCCGGATGAGGCTCTTCTCTCCCTCCAAGACAAAAAGCTGCTTCGGCATCCCATCTCGGGAAACCGGCCACAAGCGTTCGCCTTTGCCGCCAGCCATGATCACCGTATGCAATCCCATGCACAACCTCCGTTTCTTTTTCGATATGACCATAATACAAGGCGTTGCATGGGTCAACTTGAGAACAAGAATCGTTTGAAAGATTTATATTGTGCTGTTGGAATAATGAGTTACATGTTTTTTATTCGGAAATATATTGAGTATCATCGAGAAGAGGAAAGGACGCACAGGCAGTTAGAATTGACTTAGATTCCCCGCCCTGTGAGCGGGGTTAATCACTCATCACCGTGCTCAGCGTTGGATCATGTTTTGTGTAACTTCCTGGGGAATCCCCTTTTATAAGCGGGGCCCTCCAGAGCGCTCACCGAAAATTTCTCAACGCGCCTAGCCCTTTTCCCCCGGACAGAAAAGTGACTCGGGCTATCCTTGGCACGTGCCCATCGGGCGCGTCCAATTAGGCTTCCTGCCAAGTTTTGGGGTGGGAGATGAGCGCGATCTATCCGAGGATGGCCTTAAGGTCTTCGTTGGGGGTTTTGGTGGGCAGGATGTTGAACTTCTCCACGAGTAAGTTCAGTACATTGGGCGAGACAAAGGCTGGCAGGGATGGCCCGAGGCGGATGTTCTTGATGCCGAGGTAGAGCAGGGTGAGCAGCACGGCCACGGCTTTCTGCTCATACCAGGAGATGATCATGGAGAGCGGGAGATCGTTGACGCCGCAATTAAAGGCATTCGCTAGGGCCAGAGCGATCTGCACGGCGGAGTAGGCGTCGTTGCACTGGCCGACGTCGAGGAGTCTGGGGATGCCGCCTATGGCGCCGTAGTCGAGATAGTTGAAGCGGTACTTGCCGCAGGCCAGCGTAAGAATTACGGTATCCTTGGGCGTCTTCTCGGCGAACTCGGTGTAGTAGTTCCTTCCCGGTTTCGCACCGTCGCAGCCGGCGATGAGGAAGAAGTGCTTTATGGCACCCTTCTTGACCGCGTCGATCACCTGGTTGGCAACTCCGAGCACGGCGTTGTGCCCGAAGCCGACCGTCATCTCTCCACTGGGCTGTTCGGGGAAACCGGGGAGCTCGAGCGTGCGATTGATGAGGGCCGAGAAGTCGCCGCGGGTAATATGCCTGACTCCGGGCCAGGCCACCAGGCCTGTGGTGAAGATATTATTACTATAACTCTCGGTCGGCTTCTGAATGCAGTTGGTGGTCATGAGGATGGCGCCGGGGAATGCGGGGAATTCCTTTTGCTGGTTCTGCCAGGCGGTCCCATAATGGCCCGCGAGGTGGGCGTACTTCTTGAGGCCGGGGTAGCCGTGGGCGGGCAGCATCTCGCCATGAGTATAAACGTAGATGTTCTTGTCATCGGTCTGTTTAAGCAGGGCCTCGAGGTCGACCATGTCATGGCCGGAGATGAGGATGGCCTTGCCTGCTTTGGTCCCGAGGTTGACTTTGGTGGGCACGGGGTGGCCGAAGTGCTCGACATGGCCCTGGTTGAGAATCTCCATGGTTCTGAGGTTGATGTGACCACACTCAAGGATCAGGGCGAGGAAGTCGTCGAGTTTGAGAGAAGGATTGGTTATGGCGGCCATGGCCTTGTGGATGAAGGCGAAGATGGCGTCATCCTTTTTGCCGAGGATCCAGGCGTGGTCGGCATAGGCTGCCACACCTTTGAGGCCGAAGGTGAGGATCTCTATGGCGGACAAGATGTCGGGGTCGCTATGCCAGGTCTTGATGCCATACTCCTGGCCTTGGGCAATGAGAGCTTCCAGGCCTTCTGCCGGGACCCAATCCACCGGTCCGCCCGGGATCTGGGGGGCGATACCTTTCGACTTGCAGGCGTTCTCGTATAGGGATTTGGCCTTCTCCTTGAGTGTATAGCACCTGCGGACCAGCTTTTCGAGCCGTTCCGGATCGAAGTTCACATTCGTGATAGTGCTGAAGAGGGCTTCGATGGTGAAGCGGTTGATCTCATCATCAATGGCGTCCTTCTCTCTGGCGAGGTTGGCATACAGCGACAGGCCCTTCAGACCATAGATGAGGTTATCCATGAGGTCGGCCGCCTCAGGTTTCTTACCGCATACCCCAAGCACTGTGCATCCAGTTCCCTTTGCCGTCTGTTCACACTGATTACAAAACATGGTTTCCTCCTGAAATTATTTGAATTTCTCATCGAATTTTGGCGAGCACATGGTGAGCTCCTCTTGGTCTTTGGCGGTGAAGAGCCTGTCAGCCATAAGGAACAGGGCATGGTTCTCCTTGGTGATATGGGCTTGGAGGAGATTCACATAGATCATAAGATTGTCCTTGAGTGATGCAATGGTCGAAGAATCGCCCTTTTGTGCCAGAGGCAGTGCATTTGCTATGGTCTTCACCCTTGCCCGGCCCATTGCATGTTCCTGGAGCATCACGGCGATGGGCCCCGTATTCCTTGGTTGATCGCGCTTTTCCATTATAACGAAGCGATGCTGCTCCTCCTTGGCATGGTGGCAGCGGTCGGTGAAATTTCGGAAGAAATCCACCATCTTGGCAATCTGGTCAGCGTCTATTTCCCCTGTCTCACCGATCAACAACACCTCGCGCTCAGCCGCACCAATGACCTTGAGAATGATGTCATGTTCATGTTTCAGATCTTCAGTCGGTCTCATACCTAACTCCTGAATCTTGTTTCAGGCATTATTTCGCATCCGCAGGGACCGGCGTTTTGATGATCAGGAATGTCACATCCCCCTGTGACGTGTTCTGGACATGTCTCGAGGTATTATACTCCACCGGGATGCGCCCCTTCATGCGCAACGGCATCCACACCTTCGGGGTTAATGACGACCTTGCCTTGTAAGGCAAGGATATGGACATCTCCACGAGTGGTATGCTGCGGCACGCCCTGGCCTGGCTTAAGCCCACCTGGATCAGTTTCAGGTGATCTTTGTCCACGAGAAAACGCTTGCTCATGCCTTCCTGTTCATAGGGCATCTGAACAAAGAAATTCACCATGACTAGCTTCCTTTAACTCGCATATGGCGTTCAGCGGGGGTTTTGCCCTTGGGAGAGACGTGGGTTACGACAATGGCATCACGATACACCTTCCAGGCCTTTTCGGCGTGTTCCCTGATGTCAAATGCTCCACCGCTCAAGTGCCAGATGATCGCGGCTGGCTGGATTAAACCGAGGAACATCAACGCCAAGGTAGGCGGTTTCATATCGGCGCGGATGTGCCCGTGTTCCTGGCCCTCTTGGATGACATCGCCCACTCCTGCAAGGAGCCCTTTGATGATGCCATAGAGCTTCTCCTTTTTCTGGGGCTGACCGCCGAAGATCTCGTCGGAGAAGATGATCTGGGGTATGGCCCGATTCTGCTGGATCATCTGGATATGCCGCTGAAGGAGCGCATGGAGCCGCTCCAGAGGGTCTTTAATGTCGTTGCGGACGGCTGTTAGATTGGTATGCATCCTGGAACTAATAAAATCGAGCACAGCATCGAGCACTGCTTCCTTGCCCTTGAAGTGCCGGTAGATCCCGGAAGGAACGATACCGACCTTCTCTGCTACGGCGGCTACATTGAGCTTTTCCAGCCCTTGGCTGACCACGATGCTCAATGCCGCCCGTGCTATCTGGTCTTGTCTGATCTCGGTCTTTACCTTGCGCGCCCGCATACCTTTCTCCATAGTGAATTGTGAATCACAATAAATAATAATTCAGGCCCGTGTCAAGCGGAAAATCACCTTTCCCGTAATGTTTCAGTCAGGGGTAGTTCTTGAGATCAAGTTGAAGATACAATCAATCCCCCTTGGTCATAAGGGGCAACAGTGTACTGGATTTGAAGGCTCCTGATTGCTTGAAGAGGTATAACTAAAACCTATGGATTCAAACCTCCGCCATCCATGCCATCGGTAATAAGAGGTTATTTAAAAATGGAGCAGGGAAAACGGTTTCGAGAAAATGCAGGCATGGAAAAAAATCAGATGCTTTCCGCGGTTGATGAATGTCCTTATTCCGCACGCAGGGAAAACACCTTTCTTGGGTCTCATTTGAGCGAGAAAATGGAGAGGGCCTCCCTGAATCCCTCCTTGTTAACGGTATACTTGACCTTTACCAACTGATTTTTGCTGATCTTGTCGAGGGTGGAGGCTTTCCATTCGAGGTCGTAGATCGTCGTGATCAACTTTACCGAGATGATGTACCTCTTGCCGTCGTCGCCGATGACGGCGATCTCCGGCTTGATTCCGCATAGAGGGTCGGCAAGGGTAACCGATTCGACCTTGCCCTTGATCGACTTCACATCCGTCGTTTTAAGGGCACTCTGAGTGGTTACCCCCTTTTTCCCTATCCCTGGAGTCTGCCCGGCAAGGCATACCGAAGCGAACAACCCAAGGGTTAAGAATAGGGAAAAGACCCTCTTCATCGCTTTCCCTACACCTACTTTGCTGCCTTGGCCTTGACGACGGTGATCTTCTCAGCGGTGTTGGTCCCGACTTTCAGTACGACCTTCACGGTTTTTCCAACCTTCAGCTTGCCGATCTCCTTTGCATCCACAGCAATGGTCTTTTCGACTTTGGCCTTCTCGTCTTTCACGACGATCTCATTTTTGGTCGTGTCGATCGAGGCGATCTTGCCGGTGAAGATCTCGGTTTTCGCAGCCTCAGGAGTTGCTGCTTTCTCAGGGGCCGCTTTTTCCACGGTTGCCTTCTCGGCGGCAGGCTTGGCTGCGGCTGCTTTTTCTGCGGCAAAACCCGCTGTTGCAAAGCACAGAGCGAACAACAAAGCCAATACGCTTATCATTGTCTTCTTCATACCACATTCCTCCTATGTTTTTTTTTGCAGCTATACTGCATTGCTGAGCAGCTATACTGTATTGCTGATTAGGAAAGCATTAGATCTCGATTAAAATTTTCTAATGATGAATCAACTGATAGTTCAACTATGCCCCTCGAGGTCCCCGAAGGGTAAGGAGATGGTAAAGGTTGTTCCTCTTCCAGGCTCGCTATTGCAAGCAATGGCACCTTTATGCGCCTGGATTATGGACTTGGTTATACTTAGGCCCAGGCCGAAGCCTTCGCTACTGCGCGACTTGTCCGCCCGGTAGAACCTATCAAAGATAAATGGCAGATCCTCTTGTGGAATACCGACTCCCGTATCGCTCACCCTGATGACAATGATATGGTTTTCTTTCGCCAGCTTGAGAGTAATATTGCCGTGCTCCGGGGTGAATTTGATCGCATTATCGAGGATGTTGAAGAACACACGCCGCATCCTATCCCGGTCGAAATCCAGAATCACGCTTTCACCCGCGTGCAAAGAGATCGTGATCCCCTTCTGCTGGGTGAGGATTTCGACATCCCCCACGATATCCCGGATGAACTGCACGATATCTGCAGGTTCCTTCTTGAGGGTGGTGTCTTCGCTGTCGAGGCGTGCAAGAACAAGGAGATCTTCAAGGATCCTATGAATCTTGTCGATCTCTTCCAGGTTGCTCTGGAGGATGGAGCGGTATGCATCGGCAGAGCGGTCCCTTTTTAATGCCACCTCGAGCTCCCCCTTCAGAACCGTAAGTGGTGTCCTTAATTCATGGGATACATCCTGGATGAACTGTTTCTGGGATACGAAGGACCGGTTGATCTTTTCCAGCATGTCATTGAACGTTTCCGCCAGCTGTTTTATCTCGTCCTTGGTATCCGGGAGAGAAAGCCGCAGCTGCAGGTTTTCTGCGGTAATCTGGCGTACGATCAGGATCATGTTCTTCAGCGACCGCAAGGTGATGCTCACGAGGAACTCCCCGGCAAGGACACTCGTGATAATGACTGTGAGCGGCAGGAGTATGAACAGGAGGAACTTGAGCCTATTCAAGGCGGTGTACAGGGGCGTGAGCGGGCTGGACACCTGGACGATGTAGGCGACCTTCCGGTTCTCTTTGATGGGGATATCGAGGATACGCACATCTAGGGAAGCATCCTCACCGAGCTCTATCGTCTGATTTTCAAAATGATTATTCCCGCTCCGGAGGCGCTCAAGGATCTTTTCGGGGAGTCTGGCCATGAAAGGGGAATTCTTGGAATAGGCGATGATTTCCCCATCGTGTTTGTAGATCTGGACGATGATATTTACGAGTTCGGGGTCGTTCGAGCGTTCTTCCACCCAGCGGTTTGCGATCTTGATGAAGTTCGCGTTATTGATCTTGCTGAAGACGCTTGATCTCACCCCCCTCCTGATGGCATCCATCTTTTCCGTTTCCCAATATGTATTGATAGAGGCGGCCACACCCTCGGCCTTGGAGAGGAGCACATCATCGAGATTTTCCTGGAGGCTCCTGCTGAGGTTGAAATAGAGGATGATGCTGAATAACGAAAAAGTGACCGCTAGGATCAGGGTGTACCAGAAAATGAATTTGAAGCGTATCGATCGCAGAATTTTGGTAACCCTTAAGCGGTGCACATCTTTCTCCTCAATTCTCTTTAGATCCCGTTGGGCACGCCGTTGTCACGGCCGCTCTTCAGGATGTATCCTCTGCCGCGCACGGTGTGGATGAGTTTGCGCGCATGATCGCGGTCGATCTTGTTGCGGAGATAATTGATGTACACATCGATAACATTCGTAAAGGTCTCGAAGTTGATGTCCCAGACGTGTTCGGCGATCATCGTCCGCGTAACGACGGTCCCGGCATTGCGCATGAGGTATTCCAGGAGTGCATATTCCTTTGCAGTCAGCGGGATCTCCCTGTCGTCGCGCATGACCTTGTGGATAAGAGGATCAAGGACGAGGTCGTCGATCTGGAGGAGGGTGTTCTGGTGATGGTATCGCTTGCGCAGAAGGGCGCGGGTCCTTGCCAGAAGCTCCTCAAAGGCAAACGGTTTGGTCAGATAATCGTCTGCGCCCGCATCGAGACCCTTCACCTTGTCCTTGACTGCATCCTTGGCGGTCAGCATGAGGATGGGGATATCGATCTCTTCCGACCGCATCTTTTTGCAGAGGCTTATGCCGTCCAGCTTGGGGAGCATGATATCCAGGATGACCAGGTCGTATTCATTGGTCGTGGCCAGGAAGAAGCCCTCTTCACCTTCATAGGCCACATCCACCGCATACCCCTCTTCCTTTGGCCCATGCCGGGTGAACTCGGCGACCTTTTTCTCGTCTTCGATGATGAGGATGCGCATTACTTGAGCCCTTTGCATTTATTATAATATGAATTCACCGGCATGGAAAGAACCTATACGAGGTTTCCGTATGAGCTCGGCCATGCCCATCCCCTGCTTGTCCTGAGAACAGGGCTCAGATTGTCAAGAGAAGAGTCGGTATATTGCCTTTTGGGGAAAATCGCCACCCGCAGCGGTTATCATGCTTTCGAATATTCGGAGT
>CAYGXB010000136.1:0-8359 GCA_964353605.1 uncultured Bacteriovoracaceae bacterium | reverse complement strand
CACATGAACACCCTGCGCACCGCCCATTACCCCAACGATCCGCGCATCTATCAGTTTGCCGACGAACTGGGACTATTCGTGCTGGAGGAGATTCCGTGCACGGGCCTGCGGGCCGGAGAGATGAAGGCGGAGAGCATCAAAGAACTTGCCCTGGACTATGCGCAGCGGATGGTGTACCGCGATCGGAACCACCCCTCCATCGTCATCTGGAGCGCGGGAAACGAGGCCGTGCCGTTCGGGAATTCCCGGTTCAATAGCAACATCTATCGCGCCATGAAAGCCATCGATCCCACCCGCCTGGTTTCCTATGATCGGATCCTCTACGACCTCTTTGCCCGGGATGTGGAGAGCGACCTCATCATCCTCAATCCCTACTGGGGGTGGTATATCGGCAAAGTCCAGGACACGAGCTGGTATCTGGATCTGGCCCGTCTTCTGTTCCCCTGCAAGCCCATCCTGCTTGGAGAATTCGGTGCGGATGCCATCAAAGGGCAGCGTTCCCTTTCCGCCCCTGAAACCTCCCCGCACTACACGGAGGACTATCAGACCTATCTTCTCAAGGAGACCTGGGGGATCGTCCAATCCAAACCGTACATGAGCGGCGGCCTCATCTGGATCTTCGCCGACTTCCTCTCCCCGAAACGCAAGTACCTCAGTTCCAGCCAGTTCCGTCCGAATACCGTCCTCAACCCCGTGCCATACCACAACCTCAAGGGCGTCGTTGATCAGGACAGGATTCCGAAGAACTCCTACCTTACAGTCATGGGCATGTTCGGCGACCTACCCTTACACCACCTAACCGTTATTGTAGTCGATGCCGGCGGTGGCCCGATCCCGGACGCGACCATCGATATCTTTCTCCCGGATGGCACGCGGGCAGGTGTTCAGCAAGCGAACGAAGCGGGACAGACCGTGCTCTGGTATATCCCCGCCCTGGAATACATCATTCGCGCGACGGCAGGGGATGCCAGTGCAACCGCGACTGTCCACCTGGACGGCGATCAGACGGTCGTAGTGCGGATGCCCGGTTGAGTGAAAAGGAAAAATTACGGGATTTATGCCCGTAGTGTATAGGTATTAATCCAGTCTTGCCGCGTTGCAGACTGCTGGTATGATAGGTATCAAGCATTATCAGCACCTTGGTCGTGATTGATGTTATCACTGTACTTTCAAAATATGTTTCAAGAGGGAGGTAATATGAAGGCCGTAACGAGATGCATCATTTTCTTGCTTTTCGTTGTCCTCCTGGGTCAGGCAGCGCATGCCGATGTCGTCCCGGGCGAAACCATCGACAAGACCAACTACCAGAAGATCGAGGGGCTCGTGCCCGATTTCATCGTCACCTGGGTCAAGAACGGCGACATGACGATGAAGATCGGCAAGCTCAAGTTCGATAACCAGAAGTACTTTGACCAGGAGACCCTGGATAACTGGCAGGCTAATATCGGCCGCTATAAGATCGATGAGAACAACGGCATCATCGATGTCAAGACCGGCAAGCCGGCCCGTTACATTAAGGGCCTGGCGTTCCCCGAGCCGAATCCCAAGGACCCCACGCTGCCCGTCCAGCTCATGTGGGCTAACATGCTCAGCTCGTATTATCTCCAGGGCGACACGCACAGCATGGGTTACTGGCTCAGCTTCAGCCGCAGGGGGCTGGAAAAGACGCTCGTGCTGGAAGACCTCTCCCACATCTTCGACCCCTCGAAATCTGATTTTGACTTTGCCCAGCTCTCGGTCTTCCGGCAGCCCTATAGCATGGCCGGCACCGGGACCCTGGCCCTCTATCCCATCTATCCCCTGGGTATCGGCGACCGTTTCGCCTATGCGCCCGAGCTGAAGCGGGTGCGGAGGATGTCGCACCGCCTGACGGGCTCCGATGTGTATTTCGGCTTTGACCAAGCCCCGGACGATTCCTGGGTCGGCGGTCCGAAAACAAATACCGACGAGGGTATTTATCGTTATATCGGTGAAAAGGAGGCGCTCGTGCCGTATCTTTTGGATACCCCTCTTAAGTTGAAAACGGAAGACAAGTTCATCGGGTGCGGGTATGCCGAGACCGGGTACGCGATCAAGGTGGGCTCCGAAACACCCGGCTGGACCGGCGCACCCTGGCATGTGACCAACGTCATCTGGGTGAAATCCAAGGTGTGGGTGATCGAATCGAAGAGCAAGAAATCCACGTATAACTACGGGTCCTGCGAGGGATGGGTGGAGCAGAAAACCTTTTCCCATTGCTACAAGCGCATCACCGATCCTTCCGGCAAGCTTTGGAAGGGTTTCTACTGGCCGGCGCTCCCGATCGAGACCACGGACGGCAAGTTCAAGATGATCGCGAACGAGGGGCAGGTCGTCGTCGACATGCGGCGCGACCATGGCTCCAGTTTCCCGGGCGCCTACACCAAGGGCGGCTTCAAGAAAATCATGATCAAGGATACGAATGAAACGCTCTTTACCCGGGGCGGCTTCATCAAGTTCTACAAATAATCGCATGCAATCGGGAATCACCGGGCCATAGCAGCGCGGGGAGGGTATATGGGCGAGCGTTACATCATGGGGCTGGATCTCGGCGGGAGCGGTGGACGCTGTATGCTCCTGTCCGTGGACAGCGGGAGGATCATTACCGCGTACCGTTCCTGGACCCACCCGGTTCTACCTGGAACCGGCGGCTTTGGTTTCGATCTGGATATCGATGATGTCTGGCAGAAGCTCGGCCGTATGACAAAGGATGCCCTTGCGAGAGCCGGAGCTTCAGCAGAAGCGGTGCTGGGAATCGCGGCGACCTGCATGCGGCACGGCATCGTTGTCATCGATCGCGACGGCAAGCCGCTCATGGCCTCCCCTGCCATCGATGCGCGCGCGGCCATCGAAGGTCTCACGCTCGGCATGGAGCGCGGCCGGGAATTTATCGAGCGGTGCGGACACTGGCCTTGTCCAATCTTCGCCGCCCCGCGCCTGATTTGGATGGCGAGCAATATCCCGGGCTCCCTTGCCAGGGCCAAGGCCTTCTTCGCCGTCAGCGACTGGGTGGCTTATGCCTTGACGGGCGAGATAGCCATGGAGCAGTCGCTGGCGCAGGAGACGATAATGCTCGGCCTGAAGACGAGGGCATGGGCATACGATATCATCGATTCCCTCAAGCTGCCGCATGGTATATTCCCGACCCTGAAAAATGCCGGCGAGAGGCTCGGTTCACTCACACAAACGGCAGCCGAACATTTAGGCCTGAAGGCCGGAACGCCGGTGGCCGTCGGCGGGGGCGACACGCAGAGCGGCCTCCTGGGGGCGGGTATCTTTGAGGCGCAAGAGATCGGGGTGATCGCCGGGTCCACCGTTGCGATCCAGATGGTGGTTAATCGGCCGGTGGTCGATCCAGAATGCAAGCTCTGGACCGGTCAGCACCTCATCCCCGGACTCTGGGTAGTGGAGAGCAATGCCGGGGCGATGGGCGATACCGTCGACATGTTCGCCCGCATCCTCTACCCGGACACTCAGAACGCCGTGGAGATGCTCATGACGGAGGCTATGTCTGCATCTCCCGGTGCGCACGGCATGATCTCCACCTTGGGTTGCCAGGTGTTCAATGGGAGCGATCTGGGTGTGCCGGTGGGCCACCTGGCGCTCTCCCATATCAATATGAAGAAGGGGAGCGGACGGCCGGATCTGGCCAGGTCGATCCTCGAGGGGCTGGCTTTTGCAATCAAAGCGAACATTGAAGAGGTCAAGCGGGTTTCCGGCCATGCGCTCAAGGATCTGAAACTCGCCGGCGGCATGTCGCAGAGCTGCCTGTGGTCGCAGATTTTGAGCGACGTGCTTGAGGTCCCGGTCAAGGCCGTCGAGCCGCATGCGACCGCACTGGGCGCCGCTATCTGCGCCGGGGTCGGGGCAGGCATATTCAAGGACCTCAGGGAAGGGGCCGGACGTTTCGCCCGGGTCGTCCGCGAGTACACACCGCAGAGAGAAAATGCCGAGCGGTATAAGGCACTTTATGGCGACTGGCACGATCTGCTCGCGCCCCTCAAGCAGGTGGATGCCAAGGCGGGCAACATCATCCTCAATGCGGTCATGTCCCAGCCGGACCCTCCGACCAGACCCTGCGGCCAGATCTTCCGGCCGCGCATCCTGGTCACGGCGGAGATGGACGAGGCATCGCGCGAGCGTTTACAGGCCATCGGCGAAGTCGAGTTTGCGAGCTACCGGGAGATGCGGCGGTTGCTCATTGGCGACGATCTCGTACAAGCGCTTCAGGGCGTGCACATTTTTGTGACCGAGGTGGACGTCATCGACGCCAAGGTGCTGTCCAGACTTCCGGATCTGCGGGTGATCGTGGTTTGCCGAGGCGACCCAGTGAACGTGGATGTCAAAGCAGCGAATCTCTTCGGTATCCCGGTGATCAATACCCCCGGCAGGAATGCACAGGCCGTAGCCGATCTAGCAATGGCCTTCATGCTCATGCTCGCCCGGAGATTCCCCGCTGCCGGAGAGTTTCTGCACGCGCCGGGCGGCGAGGAGGGCGACATGGGGCGCATAGCGCTGGCCCATAACCGGTTCATCGGAAGCGAGCTGTGGGGCAAAACCATCGGCCTCATCGGCATGGGCGCGGTCGGCAGAGAGACGGCCAAGCGTCTCAAAGCCTTCGGAGTGCGTCTGATCGTCTTCGATCCGTACATCGCGCCGGAGAAAGCGATTCTCGCCGGGGCCCACAAGGTGTCGCTCGAAACGCTGCTGGCCGAGAGCGACATCATCTCACTGCACGCCCCGGTGACGGACGAAACGCGGGGCATCATTAACGCGGATACCATAGCCAGGATGAAGCCGGGAGCATACTTGATCAACACCGCGCGCGCGGCACTGATAGATGATGACGCCCTCTTCGAGGGTCTGCAAACGGGAAAGATCGGCGGGGTTGCCCTCGATGTCTTTACCCGAGAACCACCCGCATCCGACGATCCGCTCCTCACCCTGCCGAATGTGATCGCCACCCCACACCTAGGTGGAAATACCGTCGAGCTGGCCGCCCATCAGGGAGAGATGGCAGGGGAAGCCGTGGCTCGAATCCTGCGTGGGGAGAAACCGGACCATGTACTCAATCAGGAGGTGCTCGCGGGTTTCCGGTGGGATCAGAAGTGTGCACCGCCCACAGCCGAGGAGATCGAGCAGCTTGTCAAGTCTTCCTGTGCCGCGGTGACGGATCTGGAAGCGCGGGACAGGAAGGGGAAAAAGACCCCCAACAAGGCAGCGACTGGAGCAAGGATCGAATATAACCTCTCCCCCATCCGCGACCACATGGCGCGTCTCCTCCAGTCCTTCGTGGACAAGGTCGCGGCCGATGAAGCCTTGCGCGGCTTTTCCCGGGGGAAGGATGTCACCCTCCACTTCATCCTCACCGATCTGGGCCTCCCGTTCTCCATTGCCCTCTTAGACGGCGCTGTCAAGGCCGAGCTTGCTGACCCGGCCGTGGCCGATGTCCTCCTGAAGATGAAGGCGTTCGTTCTCGATGGAATGTTCACGGGGAGCATCAACGGCATGGAGGCGGCCTTGAACGGGCAGCTCTCCTTCAGCGGAGACACCGCCAAGGCGATGACCTTCCAGCAGATCCAGAAAGATCTGATGCGGCTCTATGGCGAGGCGCGCGAGGAGGTCGGCGACCCCGGCGACCTGTCGCAGATCGGCAAGGCCGAAGCGCTGGAAAAGAAGGCCGGCGTGCAGACAGTATCAGTATCCCCCGGCGCGCCTGCGGTGATAATCGTCGGCGACATCCGCGACGACATCCTCAAGGTCATGAATGAGCTCTACGCCCACGGCCTCATCACGGCTACGGGCGGCAACGTGAGTGCGCGCATACCGGGGAGACCCAATGAGATCTGGATCTCGCCCAGCCACATCTTCAAGGGCGACCTGCGGGCGGACATGATGGTGCGCATCGACATTGGCGGCAAACCGCTCGACCCGGATGCGCTCCAGGCCTCGTCCGAACGCAACGTCCACACGGCGATCTACAGCCGACGGCCGGAGGTGGGTGCGATCATCCATTCGCATCCGCTCATGACAACCATCCTGGATATGAGCGACATGCGTTTTCTGCCCATATCCACCGAGGCGGCCTTCATCGGCAATATCCCGCAGGTGCCCTTCATCATGCCGGGGACGAAGGAGCTGGCGGATGCGGTGGCGGAGGAACTCGGCAAAGGGGTGGCGGTGTTCATGAAGAATCATGGGCTGGTCGTGGCCGCAAGCAGCCTGAGGCGCGCGGCTGACATGACCGAGGTGATCGAACTGTCGGCCAAGATCATGACCGTTTGCCGTACGCTCGGCGTTAAGGCGCCCGTGCTGCCCGACGATATCGTGGCGATACTCAGGAGTGTCGGGGATATGATGGCGTAAAATATGCGTGACTCCGTAAATCTCAACTCCCCCCATCCCCCCTTGGTCTCAAAGGGGAGCGGGGGGATTCAGATTTTATGGTGCCGCATAGTGATGAGATGAGGTTGCCTATGCAGACCAAAAAGGTCATTGTCTTTGTTGCGCTGGTTATCCTGCTGGCCGTGGCCGCATTCCTGGCCCTGAAACCGGTCAGGTCTGAGCCGTCAAAAGGGGTACAGAACACGATCATCGGCAACTTGTTCGCAGCGGCCGTCATTGCGGATGATACCTATATCCTCACCGGTGACCGGGGGAGGATTTTCCTGACGACGGATGCCGGGAAAAACTGGAAGGCTCTCCCCAGTGTGACCGGCGCTCCCCTGGTAGCCATCAGCTTCCCGGATGAGTACAGCGGCTGGATCGTCGGCCAGGACGGGGTTGTCCTCCATTGTGCCGATGGGGGCAGGACATGGGTGCCACAGGCTTCCGGGGTGCAAACCTACCTTCTGGGAGTGGATTTCTTCGATACGCTCAATGGCTGCGCTGTCGGGGGCGACTCCACGGTGATCGTGACCAATGACGGCGGGAGATCGTGGCAACGTTGCCCCTTCACCCTTCCCGCCCCGCCAGGCGAGGCGGCGGAGAAAGATATGGATAAGGGGACGGGAGAGGCATTCAAGGAGGAATTCAATCTCTTTGCCGCAAAGATGCTGGACGCACAGCAGATTTGCATCGCCGGGGACCAGGGCAGGATCTTCCTCACCGGCGATGGGGGTGGCTCCTGGACGGAGGCGCAATCACCGCTGTATGACAAGGAGGCGGGCGCAGGCAGAACCCTCTATGCCATCGCCTCCGATGCGGGCGCGCTCTTTGCAGTGGGTGTGGAAAGCGCCTACATCATTTCCAGAGATATGGGAAAGACCTGGACGCTGGCAAACCTTGGCTTGAAAGAGCCGGAATTCTATGCCATTGATAGCATTGATGGAACTGGAATCGCCGTGGGCTCGGGCGGGAATGTCATCCGGACTACGGACGGAGGACAGACCTGGCAGGTGCTTACGGTCGGCGACAAGATCACGCGTGCTTGGCTCTGTGCAGTGGATCTGAAGAAGACCCGCGCGGGAGATATCCGGGGCATCATCGCCGGGCAATACGGCACCGTGGGCATATACTCGGCAGGGTCGCTCGCATGGCAGATGCCGTACATACCGGAAGAAAGATAGGGGGCTGGATATGAGTGCAAGAGATCAAGCAGGCCAGTCCCGTGGAGCGAAGGCCATGGGCTTTCTTCTCCGCTTGCGCCTGGTCGTCCTCGTGGTCGTGCTCGGGGTCTTGGGATTCTTCGGCTACCAGCTGAAAAGCGTGAGCATGCCCCAGGATCCCATGGAATCCATGTACCCGGCGGGCCATCCCTTCCTGAAGGGGTTGAGGGCGATCAAGCAGATGGCGCCCGAGCCCAACATGCTCGTCTGTATCCTGGCGGTGAAAACGGGGGATATCTACAACGGTGAGACGCTCAAGAAGATCGACGAGGTTACCAAGGGTCTGATGCAGATCGAGGGGGTCAACCCGGGCACCGTCACTGCCCTGACCAGGAAGATGGATCACTATGACAACACCGAGAACGGCCTGGACATCGTGCCGGTCCTCGGCCGAACCGAGCCGAAGACCCGCGAGGATTTTCTGGCATTGAAGCGCAGGGTGGCCGTGAACCCGATGGGGCCGGGCCGATACATCGCCTATGACAGCAGGGCCGTCATGATTACGGCCGAGTTCCTCACCCTGGATCAGCTGGCCCAGGGTTCATATCAACAACTCCCCGATCGGGAGCGCTCCGCACTCACCCTGGAGCAGTACCGCAAGAAGGTGGAAGCGAACCTCGGCCCCAAACTCCTGCAGGGGATGAACGCCCTCAAAGCCAAAGTGGATGACGCCAACCACATCCTTACCTTCATGGGTGAGGAGGTCATCAAGGCGCAGATGACCGCGATGGGCA
>CAYGXB010000135.1:0-8406 GCA_964353605.1 uncultured Bacteriovoracaceae bacterium | reverse complement strand
TGTCTATTACTTCAGATCCGAGATCGGTGCAATTCGCTCTTTCCTTGCGGTCGCTCATCTTTGTCTATATCCCCATCTCGTTTTTCGACATTACTTTTCGGTAAAGAGCCAGAGCGGTAATGCCTTTGATCTCTTCAATAGTTATCTTGGCAATAATGCAGTAGCATGTTGCGAAACACAGAAAAACAATTGTTGAAATACCCCATCCTTCCGGCAAAAAACCATTTCTGAGAACCGCGCAGAGCATAGTAACCCCAACTCCCATCTTGTAACTATTGGGAACGGTAAAGCCGTTCCCAATATAGCTACTTACATAAAGAATCGACATTATATTAGCGCACACTACGCCCACTATTTTCGCCCCTGCAATTGCCAAAACTCCGAAAGACTTGATGAAGAGGATGGTGCCAGTGATCTGGATGAAGATTTGAACAGTGCTTACACTCAATCGAAAAGTGTTCTTTTCATATGCCGTGAGAATGGGCGTGTTACCGAAGTGCAGCGATGTGACTACATATTGGACGCTGAACAAGGAAAGAAGATAATCATACGACGAGTATGTATTGCCGAAAAGCGAGAGCAACTCACTGCTGTATGAAATCAAGAACAGGGCCGCCGCGGTCATCAAAATAGAACCTATGCGTTGAAGCATGCCGTATGCTTTGAGCACCGCATCAATTTTCCCGGTAGCCAGAAGCGACGCGAACATCGGTACCAGAGTGGATCCCAGCATCTGGGGAACGAGTCCGATCAACATGCTTAGGCTGATCACCGCTTGGTACATGCCGAGCCCTGCTACATCTTGAATGGAGAGGACGGCCATGCGGTCGAAATTGCCGTACAGAAAAGTGAAGATGGTGGCCAGCATGGTCGTGAGGGAAAAGCCCCAGAATCCGCGCGGCAGAAACCAACCCGCCGCCATCCTGAAGCGGTGTTCTCGGGAGAGACCGTACACGCATATCGCAGCGCTCACCAGGTATCCGGCGAAAAAGCCGCCGAGAATGCATTGCATGCCATAGGTAACCAGGATCTCCCGTTTCCAGAAAAACAGGATTGCGACCAACGGAAGGAGTATGGTACGCATCATCTGGCGGGCGACAGCCGTCACCTTGATGAGCATCAGTCCGTTGGCTGCATTCGCAAGCGTCTCCGCCGACACGATGACAAGCGCCAGTAGCATGAACCAGCTGTAGTTCCGCATGTCGAAATCCCGCTGGAGCAGAAACGTGAAAGCGGATGGCAGCATCCAGAACAAGGCAAGGACCACGACCATCATGGCACTCAGGATCAAGGCGTAGGAGAAGAGGAAGCGCCCGCGATCCCCGGCGTGGGGGATCTTCGGCATGAAAACTGTGAGGACGGCCGCGCCACCATAAATGACGAACGTCGTGATGACGCCGATCAGCACCTGCGCCAGGGCATAGTAACCCAGGGCGGCGGGCCCTGCGCGACCCAGCATCAGGGCGATGAGAAAGGCGGCCGGCATGCCTATGCCATTCATCAGGATCAGCCACTTGGCGCCCTTGATGCTGCGTTGCCTAATTTCGGTAGTGCTCAGGGTGTCTGTCATGCAGCAACACATTCATGCATCGGGGAAAGGGCAAGCGCCTTCGGCAAGGAAACCGCCGTCTCTTCGCTCATAATGACCTTTTCCGCATCGAACGGATGCGCTTATACAGGCCGACCGGGTAGATAGACAAACGGGCCGTCGGGCTTTGCTTGGTGAAAAAATAGAGGCCCCAACTCCGGGGCGGCCACCAGGAGATGATTTGAACGGAAGCCGGAGTATCTCTATACACAAAGCGTTTTGTGGCAACTATGGCCGTTTTATTACATCCTTTCACGTCGATATATGCGGGTTTCTCGATGAGACGTGTCATATACTCGAACCATTGGGCATTCCAGTTCATGGATGCGGCTGCATCTTCCCACACAACGCCCCCGCCGTCGCGTCGGGGATGCCCGGTATCGTTTTTCCCGATAAACCCAGGATAGGATCCGTTGGCATGCGCCCGGCTCAAGATGGAAAGGATCGTATCTTCGGGTAACGCCATCTGTCCGATGAGCGGCATAACTTCATGCAGCCCCAGCAAGGTCATTCCCGCTCCAGCAACAAACTGCGGATTTCTCTCGATCCTGCCCTGCCGGGCTGTGTGGTAAAACAGACGTGTTTCTGGATCGCGCATGGCAAGAACGAACCGGGTTTGCGCGTGAATGATCGCGGCGAAGCGTTCGTCTCCTGTTTCCCTATACAGTGCCCACAGCCCCCGGAGAGACAACCCAGTGTAGAGGATGACGTAATCATCGGGTTCTCGCCGGCTTGTCGTGAACTGATACGCGAAGCCACCGAATGCCATCCATTCTGAAAAAGGCTTATCTGCAACCGTTGTACGTCCGGCCAGGATTGTTTCATTAACCGTCTGGGTGTAATTCCATCGTTCGATAAGCCATTCGCCGACACGAAGCGCCCGGGTCCGGAACTCAGGCTCGCCGGTCGCCTGGTGAAGTGCTATGAGGGCTTCGGTCGCCATGGTGTTGAAGTTCACCACGAAGCGGTCTTCTTGGGGACTATAATAGTCGGTTTCCGCGAACTTGAACGCCTCTTCGCGCTCGACCCATAGACCATCGATCCAGTAGCGTCGCGCATGATCGGCGGCAATAAGGATATACTTACCCCGCCTTGCTTCATCGACAAGATTGGCCACTGAAAGTAAAGCGCAAACACCGAGTGCACAACTGACCAGTGAACGAAAGCGTTCGTCCTCGTGTCCGGTGTGATGAATTTTGCCCGTCTGCGGATCGAAGCGGCTGGCGAGCAGATCGGCCGCGAGGGTCATGGCTTGTTCCCAGCGCGCCTCCCCGCTCTTGCGATACAGATTGCCGTAGCCCCGAATCATAGCCGCCTGGGTCCAGGCGGTATCATGAACGCGCCACATGCGCTTGGCCTCCGTGCGGTGCACCACAAATCCATTATAGGCGCCTTGCTCATCACGCCAGGTCTCCAGCCATCCGATCATGTTGCCGAGCGCAAGGGCTATTTGTTCTTGATCGATCACAGGACTACGTCTGGGGCCCGCTATAGATGCTGTTGACAGCATCCATCACTGCCGCCGCCGCAACAGCACTTGTTTCCGGTTCTTGATCATGTTCAATACAATCGGCAAACTCTACGAACTGCGCCACACCACCACGAATCCCTTTGGGCTTTATTGTCTTCGATTTCAAATTGCCATTGGTGATCCAGAGTGTTTGTCCATCTGTGGCGAGATGGCCCCTATCGAAGAAAAATTCCATGCGCAGGTGTTTCGGCGCTGAGAAACTCGTTGAAATTGCAGCATGGATACCATGGTCGAAGGATAACGAAACATGTCCCCAATCCGGCGCATCCGAGAGACAAGGGATATTTTCTGACCAGCCATGCATCTCCTGGGGCAGACCAAACAGAGAGATCAATACATCGATGAGATGCACGCCTAGTTGTTCCATACTTCCCCCGGGACATGCTGTGGCGTCCCAACGCCAATCGTCACGAGATCTCCGGTCAAGCGTGTAAACGCCTTGAACGAACAATGGGCGTCCTAAGCAACCGTTATTCAAGGAACGTTTTATCTCATGAAAAACGGGCTCACGTCGCATCTGATGGCCAACCATGAGAGTGGCGTGCTTTTCCCTGCAATATTGACCGAGCTCTCTACAGACAGCGGGATTCGAGGCTAAAGGCTTCTCGATGAAGATATGCTTGTGTGCATCAGCCATATCCTTGACCAGGTCCGCGTGGTAATAGTTGGGAACCGTGATGCAAACAGCCTGGATGTTTGGCTCGGCCAGTAGCTCATCTATTCGATGGTAACATTTCGTGTTGTACCGATTGGCAAAGTGGCTCCCGCATTCTCCCCGGATGTCATATACGCCAATTATATGAAATCTTCGGCTTTGCATGATATGAATGGCATTGGAAGTGCCCCACCCGCCGACACCAATCAACCCTATCCCGATAGTTCCCTGATTCGCCTTGAGGGTGAAGCGATTATGAACGGCCCGATACAGCTGTCGTGGATTACGCATCGCTTCCCCGTCAGACCTCTTTTCCTGCCGATGGCGAAGCCATTCGACTCATTTTCAATCCATCATACAAAGGTATTGCCGGCGCCCAGCCCACCAGATTACGTAACTTCTCCGTGCTGTAAAGCAGGCGCCTTGTTTGAAAGTAGTAGTGGGCCAGGGCATACCCTTTCTGGACCGAACCGCTCCGGCCGCGCATGTTGCGTGCGAGGGTCTGGCCAAGGCAGTACAGCCAATACCCAGCTTTACCGATGCGCCAAGGATGATATTTCAAGATGCCGAGGTTTATTTTAAGTGTATTCAGATCCTGGATAGTGGGTTGCTCTTGGTCGACAACCAAAAATACACCTTCCGCTTCGGGGTTCTCCGCAACTCGAGCAACGGCCTCTACAAAACTGTTTATGTGCACGAGAGGTACGCGCTGATCGGGATCAACGACAATACCCCGTCTAAGCCACGTTTGTGAAACAGTTGAAGGCGACCGTCCATAGATCAGCCCCGGTCGTAAATTTACTACCCTCGTTGAGGTGTCCTGGGAGTGGTTCAAAAGCATCTGTTCTGCAAGCAACTTGCTACGACCATACAATTCGCCTTCGAAAAGGTTCGGTGGGGAGGATTCGTCAAGCACCTCTTTCCCGGGTCGGTTCTTGTACCCAAGCGCGGCAACACTGCTTACATAGATAAAGCAACTCACACCACGCTCTGCTACCTGATCAAAAAGAAGGGCGGTCCAATCTATATTGGTACTCGCAAATTCTTCCCACGTTCCACAGGTGCCAACTTTACCTGCGCAATGAACAAGAATATCTCCCCTTGATAAGACCGCGGGAAGTTCATCATAGATGTGACAGGCTATCCCCATGTCTTCAAGAGAATTACATGATCTCCCGGGACGCATAAAGCCGAGGACATATTCGCCCCGTTGATATAATCTTTTACAAAGCTCGCTGCCAAGATAGCCATTGGCTCCCGTTATGATCCATCGTTTCGTCAAGGGAGACAAGCCTCTCAAGCCATGATGGTCGCATGCTGGGCCGTTAATGCCAGCACCTCAGTGACGAAACGGTGCCATGAGAAACGTTCGCGAACGTCATTCCGTGCTCGTTGTGACATGGCGGCATAATCATTGCCGTCAAGAGAGAGGATCGCATCAATTTTAACGGCGAGAGCATGGGCGTTCACTGTTTTAACGACATAGCCTGTTTCCCCATCTTTTATAATCTCATCCGTTGCCGTGAGAACACGGCGCCCATCCCCGGCAAAGCCTATCGCCGGTGTCCCCGATGCAAGCGCTTCCAAATAGACTTGCCCAAACGATTCGGTTATTGTGGGCAATACACATATCCGGCTGATCGCATAGAAACCGGGAAGCAGTTCATGATGCGTGCCAGCAAAAACGACACGATCCGCCAACCCAATTCGTTTCGCATACGCTTGTAGGCGCGCTGCCTCAGGTCCACTGCCGACAAGCACAAGCGTTGCGTGGATCTTCAAAGTGGAAACCGCATCCATCAGCATGGGGATTTTTTTTGCGGAAGCAAGTCTTCCCACATAAAGAACGATCGGGTCACCTCGGCGTACCCCATATGTGCGTTCGATGTCGTTGAAGTATCGGACACCATTCTCGGGCGAGAAAACCCTGTTATCAACACCTGGTGGAATCACATGACATTGACGGGCTTCTTTGGGAAAGTCGGCAAGCAATTGACGGCGCATGTTTTCGCTGAAGGCGATGGCCTCGCATTGACGCGCCAATTCACGCTCCAATAGGGATGACACCAGAAAGGCCGAAGGCCATAGACCAAGCAGCATAAACCTTCGTCTGATGGGAAGCCCGCGTGTCTGGAGGAAAAGTCCCCGGCAATTCATTCTTGCATTCGTGCTGTAGATTTGGAGTAAGCGGCCCGGATAACCACTCCTTCGGATGCCTAGGCCCACCGGAACGGAACGGGACCAGATCATATCGGGTTGGAACTCCTTGAGCACGGCGGGAATAGCCCGCTGCGCTGTGGCAACACGGCTGAGATATTGCATGTGCGGCCACCGATAAGCCTTGCAGGGGTATCTGATGATCTCGACCCCCTCATGCACCATGCGCAACGGCTCTTTGGGCGAGAACTGAAAGCAGAACACCTTTACCTCGTGCCCGGCGCGTAATAATTCCCGCCCGATGTAGCTCAGAGAATTTTCTATGCCCCCAATTGTAGGATATGCTGTTCCGTTCGCTAAAAGAATTCTCATGCTGGATTTGCTAAGATAAATAGTGTTTGATGTCAGGCATCTCCGTTTGATCCAGGAAGGCGAGCATGGCAGTGCGGAAGCTATAGCTTGACCATCTCTTTGCGGTTTCGCGCTCCATTATCACTATTTCCTTGAGGAAACACAATGAGGTGCATCTATTCAAGGCCTCTCGAAAGTCGGGCATTTTCCGCCCATTCCATGAAAAATGCGACAAAGATACCGAGAAAGCATCCCATAACCAGGCCTATCAAGATATTCATCGCTTTCTTCGGTTTATATGGCACTATAGGCGGCTCTGTCTTCCAGGCGAGGAAAACGATCTGGCCTTTTTCTATCTTCTCTATCATCATATTCAGACGATTATATTCCTCCCGGAGTGTGTACAAATCAATGGATTGCAAATAAACAACAGTATTGGGGGATAGCTTCAGCTCTCTCATGGGATTGTCAATGATGTCCTTCAGATCCGTCCTGTTCTTTTCAATGAGCGCCTTCTGCGAGTTCACCTTAAACGCTATATTGGGGGTCGACAATATATAACTTGGCAAAGCTTCCATGAGCGCGACCCCTGTTTTAATGTTGCTCGTGTAGATGTCTACCCGTAATTCACTCGATCCCTTGACCCTATAAGCTTTTATTTTCTTGATATTCTCAAAGTCACATCCAGGAATGTGCAATATCGACGATGCCTTTTCCTTTCGAAGATCCATGCGTATATCAAGATTGGTCACAGCTGCTGATAACTCGCTCTGCGTGATCATCATAAGCACCTCCTTATCGTTATACTTATCTTGCATCTGATCAAACAGAAGAGTATTCGAGACCTGGTAGACCTTCGGTGTCAAGGCTGAGTATGTAAAGGCGAGAACTACCGATACAAAACTGAAGACAACCACGATAACCCATCTTTTTTTTAGTACGAGCCAACGATCATACAGATCGATCTCATTATCATCATGACATCTCAGTGAGGTGTCTTTTTCCATAACTTCTCCTTAAGCAATATTGAACTGTCAGGTATCATTTGATCCTCGTTATGGCTTCAACTTCAGGCCTTGCACAGATTCCTCATATGCCTTCCCACAATGGGAGCATGCGAGGGCTTCGTCCAGCCTATTGCCGCACGCGCACATCCAGCCGATCTGCCTGGCGGGGTTGCCCACCATGAGGGCATAATCCGGCGCTCCCCGGGTGACTACCGCTCCAGCGCCGATGAATGCATAGGATCCGATGGTATAACCGCAGACAACAGTGGCGTTGGCCCCGATGGTGGCGCCTTTCTTCACCAGGGTCGGCCTCACCTCGTCCATCCTCGAGATGTGGGCCCGGGGATTGAACACGTTGGTGAAAACCATGGATGGCCCGCAAAACACTTCATCCTCAAGGGTCACCCCCTTGTATATGGATACATTGTTCTGGATCTTGCACCCGTTTCCAATGATTACATCAGGGCCTATAGCCACATTCTGGCCTATGGTGCAGTTCTTTCCTATCTTCGTACCCTTGAGGATATGACTGAAATGCCAGATCTTCGTCCCCGGACCTATTTCGACACCCTCATCCACAAAGCTCGATGCATGTACAAAGAAAGCCTGGGTATGAGAGAGATCCTTGAGCGCAATCTTGCACCCATTATTAGAGAGAGACTCCTGACTGGCCTTCAATATCTTTAGGACTTCTATACCCTCCTGCGCATCGGTAATCGGGGACTTTCTCGTCCGCATACACTCGAGAAAGTGCTCGCATTCTGCCCTTAAGGGTTCCTTATCCTCCACCTCGATAATGCGGGCTTCCTTTTTATCCGTTACGGGAATGCCATCCTGCCAGGTTATATTGTGCGGATACAAGAGCAGTTTCTCACCCTTAGGTACTGTATCGTTGAATACCGCCATGCTCTTGTCGCCAACGACCACGAGCTTCTGCTCCTTGAACGGATGCAGCCAGGAAACGAATACATGCGCCCTCAGACCACTGGGAAATTCGAGGTGGGTTGTGGTAACATCAGCAATTTTCTTATGGAGATAATTCCCTCCGGTAGCCATAATGAACTCGGGCGTTTCGTTCACCAACGAAAGGATCATGGAGATATCATGCGGAGCGAAA
>CAYGXB010000134.1:0-8462 GCA_964353605.1 uncultured Bacteriovoracaceae bacterium | reverse complement strand
GAACTTTTCATCCCCGTTTACAAAACGGGGTATTCAAGTTCGAAGAATTCATAAAAAAGATTACGGAAGTAGGTCCCTAGCTGGAACTTGGGGACAAGTAAAACGAGTAAGGAATGAGCCAATTGCAAACCCCCCAGAATATAATTCCCGTGGATGCTTCGAATCCAGTCAATTCAAGTCCTTCTGGCCCCCCCTTTGAGGAATTCAGTTATATAAACGATGAAGTCACGAAATTCGGCGTGAATGAATAGACGGCATAATAGTATCAATACGTTCTGAATCCAATATGGAACAAAGGTTGCGCATGAAACTGTTCAACGAGATTGATTGCAGATGGGCGAAGAAGAGAAAAACTTATCGGTGATAACACCTCCCCCCATTTTGGTAAAGGTAATCAGGGGCCAGGCGCGGGAGTTCGAGAAGCGCTTTACAGGCACCTTCACCATCGGCCGGACAAAGGAGTGTGACCTCCAGATCACGGATGACTGCATCAGCAGGAACCACCTCCAGGTCGTCTTTGATGGGCATCAGTGGCTACTCAGGGACCTGGGGAGCACCAACGGCACGTTCCTGAACGGCGAGCGGATACAGGAGGCAGTGCTGCCCGACAGCGCCCAGGTCGAGCTCGGCACCGGGGGGCCGCTCCTTGAGCTGACCATCGAGCGGCCGCAGCCGCCCAAGGCCGAGGAGACCCTAAGCACCACCAAGGACTTCGCCTCAGAGACCCAGATCATCAAGCACTACTTCGACAAGAAGGGTTCCGAAGACATCGGGGAGCAGACCCTCATGTTCAGGCGCGCCTTCCAGCGGGCGCACAAGAAGAAATCCCGGAAGTTTCTGTATATCATTGGTGTGGCGATTGTGCTCCTGGCCTCGGCGGGGGGCGTCATCTCCTACCAGAAGCACAAGCTCGACACACTAAGGAGCACGGCCCAGAACATCTTCTATGCCATGAAGGCTCTCGAGGTTGAGATCGGCCAGCTCGAGGACATCGTGCTCATGAATGCCGATGCCGAGCAGATCAATGATCTCATGGAGAAGCGCAGGCACCTCGCCGATCTGGCCCGGCAATACGATTCGTTCGTGAAGGAGCTCGGCGTCTACAAGAAGGCGCCCGTAGAGCATCAGATCATTTTTAAGATGGCCCGCACCTTCGGCGAGTGCGATGCCAACGTGCCGGATGCCTTCGTGAAGGAGGTGATGCGCTACATCGCGAGGTGGAGGTCCACCGACCGGCTCCAGGCGGCGCTGCAGCGGGCAGAATCGAGCGGGTATGCCCGGAAGATAGAAAAGACACTCCAGGAGAACAACCTGCCGAGGCAATTCATTTTCCTGGCACTGCGCGAGAGCGAGTTCTCCCCAAAGGCAGTGGGGAGATATACACGGTACGGATATGCAAAGGGCATGTGGCAGTTCATTCCCGAGACCGCCCAGCACTACGGCCTGAAGATCGGGCCACTGTATAAAAAAAGGGTCTACGACCCCTACGATGAGCGGTTCCATGTCGACAAGGCGACCCGTGCGGCTGCGAAGTATATACGGGACATCAACAACACCGAAGCCCAGGCCTCGGGATTGTTGGTCATGGCCTCCTACAACTGGGGCGAGAACAATATCAGGGAGATCATCAGAACCATGCCTGAGAACCCCAAGGAGCGGAATTTCTGGCTCCTCCTGAAAAAGGCCAAGATTCCGAAAGAGACCTATGACTATGTGTTCTACATATTTTCTGCTGCAGTAATCTGCGAGAATCCGCGACTGTTCGGTTTTGATTTCGATGCGCCGCGGGTTGACTGATAAAAAAACGAATTACTTCTTGAAGACATCGAAGATCGATTTTGTGGGCTTTTCCTTTTTTGCGGGCTCTGGTTTGGTCGGTTTTGAATGCATCGGTGCCTCTTCGGAAGGCTCCTCCTCATATTCGGCGAATCTTCCCTCTCCAAGGAAGCACAGTGTCGGGCCGTGGGGCGCAAGCGACATGATGTCCTGGGGCTTCAGCGAAGCCTCGAAGCCTATAGGTCTGCCGTTGATGGTGATCAGGTTTCTGCCGGTGAGGTCTCTTACCCAGTACTGGTTTGAACTGTAGAAGATCTGGGCATGCTGATCGGATATTGCAGGATAGTTCAGGACAAAGTCACAGTCAGGCTTCTTCCCCATGACGATGGGGAGCTCCTTGTACGAGCGGAGCGTGGGGCCGAGCTGTACCATGAGCGGGACCTGAACCTTCTGGACCGTCTGTCGGTGATGCTCAGTCGGCTTCGGCGGCCCTGGGGCGGGAGCGACAGGGGCGGCAGTCGGAGCCGGCTTCACGGCCTGCGGGGATGGCGTCGGCTCCGGAGTGGGCCTGGCAGTTTTCGGTGATATCAGGCTCGGCTTTGCAGCCTTCGGGGCAGGCTTGGGCTCAGGTGCAGGGGGGGTGCCGGCACGTTCAACCTGCACGGCGTTTGTGATCTTGGCGAGGTAGCTCACCTTGGGCCCGCCTTCGGTGAACATGATGACGTCGCCTTCCTTGAGGAACGCCTCGGTAATCCGCTTGCCGTTCACAAAGGTGCCGTTGGTGCTGCGGTCGACAATTTTTAAGCGGTTGCCTTCACGCACGATCTCGGCATGCTGGCGGGAAATGCTGGTGAGCTCTGTGGGGAACTGCACCTGGCACGAAGGATGCCTGCCGATGGCGATCTCGGACTCAGTGAACTCCTGGATCTGTCCTTTCAGCGGCCCTTGGATATGTACGAGCTGGACGATGATGACCGGCAACTCCTTCATAACAATCAAGGAAATTACAGGGTCACAGGGGCTCTGTCAAGGGGAATGCATAGATATTGGTAAGGGGTGAGCGGTGAGAATAATGAAAGGCCTTGATATCGCATACGCTATGATGGGCGGGTGAATACATGGAGCTGCGTATTCGGTGCATAGGAAAATCCGATGTCGGTCTGAAGCGCACGAACAACGAGGATGCCTTTTTGTCAATGCCAGACCTCGGTTTCTGCTCAGTGTCCGACGGTATGGGGGGTGCTGCGGCAGGGGAGGTGGCAAGCTGCGTGTTCATGGAAACGGTCAGTGAGGTATTCAGCGATAAAGGATCATCCGAGGACCCAGAAGAGAGGATAAAGAGGGCCTTCAGCCTGGCGAACCAGCGCATGCTCGACCATGTGGCCGCACATCCCAATCACGCCGGCATGGGCTGCACCGCGGAGATCCTCGCTGTATCGGCTGAAGACATACTTATCGGACATGTCGGTGACAGCCGCACCTACCGTCTCAGGAACGGTGAATTGCGGCAGCTCACCCAGGACCACTCGCTGGTCCAGGAACAGATCAATCAAGGGCTCATCAGTGAAACTGAGGCCAGGACCCATGCCATGCGCAACTTGATCCTGCGTGCCGTGGGGACCAAGCAGGCCGTTGAGCTCGATATCCTCAAGGGCAAGGGGATCGCCGGAGACATCTTCCTGTTGTGTACGGACGGCCTGACCGATATGGTGGATGATGCGGCGATGCAAAACGCTCTCAATCAGGGGGACGATCTGCAGACTCAAGCGGACCGGCTCATTGATCTTGCCAAGGCGGCAGGGGGAAAGGACAACATCACGGTCGTGCTCGTCAAAATGGAATGAACATTGCCTGAAGGATAACCAGTCATGAAACATATAGGATTAGCATACATCGGGCTGTTGCTCTGCTCCGCCATTGCCCTTGCGGGTGAGGCGAAGGAGACGAAGATCTACCCCATCCCCAGGTTTGAGGCTCAACAGGTCATCTTGGATTGGATTAAAAGTATGGGATACGAAGTGAACACAGTGTCCAGGGATGATTCGATACAGATAAGCGCGTCACTGAAAGGCCAGGAATTTATGATCAGCTTGAAGCACCATTCCCCGCTGGCCACCAAGGTATCTGTGGAAGACGCCTCCCCAAAGGACCACGCCGATGCATTGTGGAAGTACCTGACGGGCTATTTGCAGGGATATTCCAGCATGCAAGGTGATGCAAGCTATAATGTTCCTGCCCCCGTCCTGTCGCGAAGGGAGTTTGTTGTGTGCATCAGGGCCTTTGTGCAGGGCAAGCCCATTCAACTTACCGGTTTCGTTGTAGATAAGGACGGCCTGATCCTCTGTACCGCGCATATGCTTCAAAGACCGCAGACGATCAACATTATTCTTTCCACTGGACTTAAAATATACGGACGGCTTATCAGGGTGGATGACAGCAAGGACTTGGCCTTGATCGATTGCGATTACCGGTTTGGTGATGTGATCGCCCTCAATAACGGCAAGACCACACTGGACATGGGTCAGAGAGTCTTCGTGGTTGGCTGCCCGCTCGACAACGGGATCTCGGTATCATCCGGCTTTGTAGACGGACCGCCCAGACTCGTCGAAAGCCAGCCGCTCCTCCAGGTCCGGATGTCCGTGGAGCCCGGTAGCAGCGGAAGTCCTATCTTTGATGAAGAGGGAAACCTCGTGGCGCTCGTGAAGGGAAGGTTGAAAGGAAACAATTTCTCGGGATTGCTCATCCCGCTGGAAACAATCGTCTCTTTCATAAAGAATAGGTAGGCTATGAATTACGGACGTTACCAGATAACGAAAGAGTTGGGGCGAGGGTCCATGGGGGTCGTCTTTCAGGCGCATGACCCTCACATAGGGAGGGAGATTGCCCTGAAAGTCCTCAGACCCGACCGGGTGAGCAGCGAGGATTTCGTCCAGAGGTTCCTCAAAGAGGCACGCGCCATCGGCCGCATGTCACACCCGAATATCGTGACAGTCTACGATGTAGGCGAAGATCAGGACACGGTCTACATCGCCATGGAGTTTCTCGAAGGACTACCTTTGAATGCATACTGCCGTGAAAAGACTCTGAGCATCGAAGAGATCGCGGATATCGGCATACAGGTTGCCAACAGCCTCGATTATGCACATACGCGGGGCATTGTGCACCGTGACATCAAGCCCCAGAATATCATGATATCACCGAGTGGCATGGTGAAGATCACGGATTTCGGCATCGCCCACATCGAAGACCCGGACGCGAGCCATCAGACCCAGGCGGGAGAGATCCTCGGCACCCCGAACTACATGTCGCCGGAACAGGTCATGGGCAAGAAGGTGGACGGTCGCTCCGATCTCTATTCCCTCGGCGTGATCCTCTATGAGATCACTTCCGGCTCGAGGCCGTTTAAGGGGGAAAACCTGGCTGCCGTCTTCCATGCCATCACCTCGGAAACCCCGGCCAGGCCGGATGAGCTGAAAGCCGGTCTCACCCCGGAAATTTCACGCATCATCATGAAATGCCTTCAGAAGACTCCCGCAGAGCGCTTCCAGAAAGGCAAGGAGCTCGCCGATGCACTGAAAGCCTTCCTGATGACACAAAAACCTGACCTTTCGGGGGCAAAACCGGCAAAGAAGAAATCCTTCGGCATTGCAATCGCCGCTACCCTCATCGTCATCGTTCTCGCACTGGGCGCAGTCTACTTCACCACCGCGGGAAAGAAGGCGGCTCGGGTTCCTACAGGGACCCTCACCATGGAGAGCATTCCGGGAGGGGCCCAGGTATTCATCGATGGGGGATTCAAGGGCAAGACCCCTTTGAAACTCGATCTCCCCTTCGGAGGACACGAGGTGCGCCTGAGCATGCCGGACTACTATGAGTGGGAGGCGCAGGTGCAGATTGAGAAGCAGGAGGAACAGCCTCTTAAAATCGAGCTCGTGCCGGTGGACAAATGAGCGTGGGCAATGGATAGTGGTGAGTGGTGAGATTAAGGCTGTATGCGATGGGCCTGAGGCGTCTTGTTTCACTCACCACGAAGCCCGATCCACTCACCCCTGATTCTGTCTTGCTAATCTGCCAAGAACCTTTATTATTAGAGGATTCCGACAACCATAAGGAGGCAAGCAATGAACTCTATCGTACGGATAATCGGTTGCCTGGCATTGGTATTAGTGCTGGGCATGGCAAGGGTTCCGGTTGGTCATGCCTTGACGACGGGCCAGGCGGTTTCGGTCTTTGCTTTGCCCGATCTCAACAACAAGAAGTATGACCTCTTGACGATGAAGAAGGCCCCCATGATGGTGGTCTATTTCTTTGATGCGCAGTCCAGGCCTTCCCAGGAGGGACTCCTGAGTCTGGATCAGATCGCGAAAAAATATAAGGATGCCGAGCTGACCGTGTGGGCGATCACGCGCTCACCGAAAGATCAGGTAGCCGATTTCGTGTCCAAGACGAAACCCGGCTTTCCCGTCCTGCTCGATACCTCCAACGTGAGCGATCTTTACGAGGCAAGGCGCATCCTCCCTACCGTTTGCATCCTCGGTCCGGACTTGAAGCTCCTCGATTCCTTCCAGGGCGGCGGCAAGCCCATGAATGTCATGCTGGTCAGGCTCGCCGAGCGGAAGCTGCAGCAGAAGCAGACGGCGATCGCCCAGGCCATCAGCGACGATCTCGTAAAGAAGAACCCCGACAATGTGCAGGCTAAGGTAGTGAGCGGGTATGCCTCGCTCAAAGCAGGGAAACTCTCGGATGCCGAGAAGACATTCACGCAGTTGGCTAAAGGGAAAGGTCAGGCCGAGATCCTGGGCAAGGAGGGTCTGGCGGCCGTTTATGCCCAGAAAGGACAGACCGACAAGGCCTTGCTGCTGGCCCAGGAGGTGGAGAAGAAGGCGCCCGAGCGGGCCTATCCGCGCATCGTGAAGGCGGACGCCCTCTACGCCCAGGGCAAGAAGCAGGATGCCAAGGCCGAATATGAGGCCGCCACCAAGAAGCCTCAGGCCGAGCCCTATCAGAAGGCGGTGGCATACAACAAGCTCGGCCGGCTCTATGCGAGCGTAAAGGATTACCAGAAATCGCGCGATCTCTATGACCAGGCCGTGGAACTCGACCCCTATAATGTAGAGGCCATGGCGAACAAGGGAGTCAGCTATGAAAAAGAGGGCCAGTGGGACAAGGCCCTCGCATCCTACCAGCAGGGCCAGGCCGCGAACAAGGATGATGCCTATTCCAGGGTTCTGGCCACCCGGGCCGTCGAGATGCTCGAATACCGGAAGGATGCCGCCCGAAGGGAGCGCATCGACAGGCTCGTGAAAGACCTCGCCGAGCGCTACCGTACGCAGCAAAAGGCCCCCAAGCCTCAGGATACCTGGTCATCCCCCCCCTTGGTCATGTGTTTCGTGGATTTCCAGGAGACCGGCGGGTTTTCCGAGCGGGAGGGCTTTTCCATCGTGCTGACCTCCCAGCTTGCCGACCAGATCAAGGCCTCCGGCAGGGTAAAGATGGTTGACCGCATGCTCATTGATAGGCTCCTGGAAGAGCTGAATCTCGGCTCGTCCGAATTGGCGGATTCGGAGACCGCCTTGAAACTCGGCCGGGTGTTTGCCGCCAGGGTCATGGGGACCGGCATTATCTACAACCTCCCGGAAGGCACGATCTTGAACATGCGGCTTTTGGATACCGAGACGACCGCCGTGACCAAGGTGATCACCATGCCGATGGCTTCCGGGACACCCCAGCCCAAGGATCTCTTCCAGCTCAACCGCCAGATCCTCTCGGCCATCATCAAGGAGTACCCCCTGCATGCCTACGTGGTGGATGTGGAGAACGGCCAAGCCATGATCAACCTCGGGTCGAACCAGGGTGTTGTTATGGGAACCAAGTTCAATGCGATTGGGGAGACGAAGGAAATAGAATACAAAGGCAAGAAGCTTAAATCGACTCCCGAGGTGATCGGGCAGATCGAGGTGGTAAAGACCGAACCGGACCTCGCCTATTGCCGCATCCTCAACCAGAAGAGATGGATCGAGAAAGATGACAAGCTCATCGAGAATCCGGAAGAAATCACGCAATAAGGGTATGCATCTGCGCCGGATTCCAGTGCTGCTGCTCTTCGTCGCTGTGTGCGGGGGTTATCTCCGGGGATGCGCTACAATCCCTGAACCACAAGGCTTCAGGCCGGTTGCGGTCTGGGACCTGGAAAACCTGAGCCTCGATGCATCCGCTCGGCCGGATCTCGGTCAGTTACTCTCTTCCGAGATCATCCAGGCCATAAAGGAGCATGGCGCTATCCAGGTGGTGGAGCGGGCCAAGCTCATCGCGATCCTTGAGGAGCTCAAGCTGGGATCTTCCGCCTTGGCGGACGAGTCCACCCGCCTGAGGGTGGGCCGCATGACAGGGGCCAAAGAGATGGTGTTCGGCGGCTACATGGTCGTGGGCACCACCATGCGCATCGACCTGCGGAGGGTAGATGTAGAGACCGGACGGGTCCTCAAGACCGCCAAGATGACCGCCGATGCGGCTGTCCTGGCGGGTTATCTTGCCGCTGCCAAGGATGCGGGAGTGTTGTTATTCAAGGAATGATAAGGTAAAGTTTGAGAAAAACATAGCAAGATCATTGATCGTTGCAATGTTGCAATGATCGCAAGAAAACTCGTACCAGATCGTAGGATCTCGTTTTTCTTTGATAAGATCTC
>CAYGXB010000133.1:0-8494 GCA_964353605.1 uncultured Bacteriovoracaceae bacterium | reverse complement strand
GATGCGAAAGTAAGACCGCCAATCTGCTCCAGCGCTCCAGAAATCGACTGCTTCTGCGCCGTGATGATTGCGATGCGAGAGTTCGGCGAGGGGGTCGTGGTCCTCCTTCTCCTATCTGTATAAAACAAGATGGAATATTGAAAAAGTATTTGATGAGATTAAGAATAAGTTTGCCGAAAAACAAGCATGGGCGACCTCTGACACAGCAAAGACCATGCAGGCAGAATTTAATTGTCTTATGCACAATTTGATGTTGACACTGGAAGAGCCTTTAAAAAAGAAGGAATTGAGGACAAAACTGAAAACAATCGTCGCCTAAAACGTCTTGAAGAGGCTGTAGAATCGGCAAAGAAAACCGGAACCGAACTTCCTTTGTATCTTAAAAAAGCCCAAAGTGCCACACAGCGTTCGGTAAAGTTTATCAGATGGTTACACAATATATATGATCAAGCCTCGTGGCAAGCCACTCTGGACTCTCTGAGGTATATTTATGCGACTTTTTGAGGAAAAATTATGACACCGTTGTTGATTGCTTTATTTGCCTGACCCCCCTTTTTGTCTAAAAATAATGAACACAAAAACGGTGACTGGCACCTTCCCGGATGGCACTTCCCGGATGCATGGCACCTTTCCGCTATTTTACTGCATATCCGGCCGGCACCTGGAATTTCGCAGCGGGCACTGCCACGTTTTCCTTAATTTTAGTAGCCTTGATCGTGGTGGTAATGCTCGCTGAGCTGCTTTTCATGTACACCATGATTTTTTTCCAGCCCGCGTATTGGGTGACGGTCCCCGAACCATCATTCGTCTCAATGGCTTCGCACTGTTTGCCGGCAACCAGCATGGGAGCGATTTTCTTGACTTTTCCGGAATCCCGGTCTTTCTGGGATCCCATCTCGGAAAATTCCACCCGCAATTCCGTTCCACGGCTCGCATCGCCCTTTTTAAACGCGGTCTTCTTTCCGGGTTTCAGGGCATACAAAGTCTTGCCATCGCTGAAAAATACGTCAGCCAATTTGCCGTCCTTATAGGTTTCCTTGCATTCTTTCATCCCATAATCATCAAAATACACCACATATTTGAATTTCATCTCCATTGTGCCCATGTTCATCACGGATTCCATGGTAACAATGCCGGATTTGATGTCGTACTTTTGCATGGCAACTTGGGCGGCTACTCCTTGTGTGGCAACCAGCATGGCTAAAACCAAAAATAATCCACTGACTTTTTTCATTTTTCTCCCCTTTGATTTTTATGTTTAAATGATAAGAACTCCCTTTTTTAAGGCGACCCTTTAGCAGACAGATAATTGTATGTCAATTTAAGACTCACATTATGTCAATTGCTTTTCAATTTTACCGCTTTTCATAGCTGATAAAATGTCCGGTTTTAAGTTTATATTGATATATTATTGCCCCCTCGGGGATTGGGAGAAAAACCCTCGCCTTCAGGCGAAGACTTTGGTAGGCTTGCGGTATGGAGAATTACCGCAAATCCAGTCACGCAGTATACGACATCAAGTATCACTTGGTTTGGATCACGAAATACCGCAAGCCAGCCTTGCGAGGGGAGATAGCAGAGCGTATTCGGGATCTGATACGTGAGATTTGTAAGGCGAATGATGTTGAGATACTTAAGGGGCATGTATCGAGGGAGTATGTACATATCTTTGTCTCAGTACCGCCGCACATGTCGGTGAGTGAGTTAATGAAGTCAATCAAGGGGAAGACCTCACGGAAGATGTTGATGGAGTATAAGACACTGAGCAAGGCATTTTGGGGACGGCATCTGTGGGCACGGGGGTATTTTGCAGCGAGTTCCGGCAATGTGACGGACGAAGTGATCATGAAGTACATAGAGGAGCAGGGTAAAGAGCCCGAGGACGTAGATTTCAAGATAGAAGACCTTTAGTCGGCTTGCAGCCGATAGCAAAGCTATCGCCTTTAGGCGATAGTAAGTTTATTTGGATTCGACAAGCCGGTCACAAACGAGAACACGTAGACTGGCGCACAACGTATTTACAGGAGGCATAATGGAAGCGACGTTCTACGCAAGACCCGACTGGGACAACCCCTCTGTAATCGAGCGCAATAAGGAAGCGGGTCATGGGGACTGCCTGCCGCTTAAGAGCACTAAAGAGGCTGACCAGCCTTCGCCCTGGAAACTTTCACTGAACGGCCCTTGGAAATTCACGTGGGCAAAAAACCCCGCTGCCCGGGTCGAAGATTTCTATCAGGAATCCTACGACGTCAGCAGCTGGAGCGAGATCGAAGTGCCTTCCAACTGGGAGATCCAAGGCTACGGCACCCCGATCTACACCAATATGAAGTACCCTTACAGCATCGACACCAAAAATATCCCCAGCATCTCCCATGATGACAACCCGGTGGGCTCCTATCGCCGGACCTTCGCAATCCCCAAGGAATGGATGACGCGCAATTTCTTCATCAATTTTGCCGGGGTCAACTCGGCCTTCCATCTCTGGATCAACGGTCAGAACGTAGGCTACAGCCAGGGCTCTTTTACCCCGGCCGAGTTCAATATCACGCCCTATGTCCGCGAAGGCCTCAACACCGTGGCGGCCGAGGTCTACCGCTGGTGCGACGGCAGCTACCTGGAGGATCAGGACATGTGGCGACTCTCGGGAATCTTTCGCGAGGTTTTCGTGGCGGCGCGTCCCAAGACTGAGATCCGCGATTTCTCCGTCCGCAGCGATCTCGATCGCGACTACAAAGACGCCCGTTTCACGCTCGAGGCCAAGATCCACTCCAACGATGAGCGCCAGGGCTGGCGGCTAAAGGTTATGCTGTTCGCGCCGGACAAGAAAAAGCCCGTGCTCGCGCTGGAAAAGAGGGATCTGACCTTCATTGGCAACAACACTTCCGTTGTGCGTCTGACCAACATGGTGGCTGCGCCCCGCAAATGGTCGGCCGAGATCCCCCACCTCTACCGTGTGATCGTCACGCTCTATGATGACAAGGAGAAAGAGGTCGACGTCCGGGCCTGCGATTTCGGCTTCCGTCAAGTTGAGATCAAGAACAGCCAGCTCTACGTCAACGGCCAGTCGATTAAGATCAAGGGCGTCAACCGCCACGAATTCCACCCCGCCTACGGCCAAGCCGTGCCGGCTCATATCACCGAAGCCGATATCAAGCTCTGCAAGCAGAACAACATCAACGCCATCCGCTGCAGCCACTATCCCAACAGCTCCCATTTCTACGAGCTTTGCGATCGCTACGGTCTCTATGTCATGGACGAAAACAACCTGGAAACCCATGCCCTGCGAGACAAGGTGCCCGGCAGTGACTCCCTGTGGACCAAGGCCTGCGTCGACCGCATGGAACGCATGGTTTTAAGGGACAAGAACCATGCCTGCATCATCTGCTGGTCACTGGGCAACGAGGCCGGTTATGGCGACAACTTCCGCGCCATGAAAAAGGCCGCACTCGAAATCGACCGCACCCGCCCCATCCACTACGAAGGCGACCACATCCTCGACATCTCGGACTTCTTCAGCATGATGTACGCCACCGTCAGCCAGACCGAAAAAATCGGCCAGAGCCAGACCATCCTTGCCGGCCGGGGCGAACAGGGCCACCTGCTGGGGCAAAGGGTCACCCCGGCACAGTACCGCGACAAACCCTTCCTGCTCTGCGAATATTGCCACAGCATGGGCAACAGCCTGGGCAACCTCCGTGAATACATGGACGCCTTCGAAAAATACGACCGCTGTATCGGCGGCTTCATCTGGGATTTCGCCGACAAGAGCCTCCTTAAAAAGACCGACGACGGCAAGGATTTCTGGGCCTATGGCGGCGATTTCGGCGACGAACCCAACGACCTGCAGTTCTGCGGCAACGGCATCTTCGCCGCCGACCGCAGCCCGCACCCGCCTCTCTATGAACTCAAGAAGGTCTACCAGGAAATCCGGGTTAAGGTCATCGACCTCAAAGCCGGCAAGCTGAGAATCGAAAACAAGTACCGCTTCCGCGATCTCAACTTTGCAAAACTTGCCTGGCAGATCATTGAAGACGGGGTTGAGATCCAACATGGCGAGATCGACAAGATCGTTTGCGCCCCGCTCGCCAGCGCCGAAATCACCATGCCCTTCAAGCCCATCACGCCGCAACCCGGCTGTGAATACCACTTAAACATCAGCTTCGTACTCAAGGAGGAAACACCCTGGGCCAGGGCCGGTCACGTGTTGGCCTGGGAACAATTCGCGCTGCCGTTTTCTACCCCGGCTGCCGCCAACACCGCCGCCCGGGGCGATGCCCCGGCATACCACGCAACCGCACACGCCATCATCATCAGCGGCCAGGGCTTCAACGTTGCCATCGATAAGCAATTCGGCGCCATCACCGCGCTCAATTACGGCTTCGGCGAACTGCTCAAAGCCCCGCTGGAACCCAACTTCTGGCGCGCACCCATCGATACCGAACACTTGACGGTCCGTTTGTATGTCGTTAAAGACAATGTCCCCTATAAACCGCTGCAGGCGCCGCTTACCAAACTGGCGCTGCGCTACATCTATGGCCGGTACTGGCGCGCGGCGGCCGCCGGCCGCAAGGTCCACGACATCCGGGCGATCAAGGCTGAAGGCGCCGTCGTCGTCAATCTCAGCCTGAAGGTCGGCTACATCAAGGGTTTGTTGAACCTGAGCTACCGCATCAATGCCGGCGGCGAGATTACCGTCAACATGCGCGCCACCCCCACACGTCGCATGATCCGCTTCGGCATGCAGTGCCGGCTGCCGCAAGCCTATGAAACCATGACCTGGTTCGGCCGTGGACCCCACGAGAGTTACTGCGACCGCAAAGAAAGCGCCGGTGTGGGCCTCTATTCCGGCAAGGTCCGTGAGCTGACCCACGACTACCTGGTGCCCCAGGAAAACGCCAACCGCACCGATGTGCGCTGGGTCCGTTTCAACGACCAAGCCGGCAATGGCCTGGAATTCAAACACGAGGGCGATTTCATCAATGCCAGCGCCTGGCCCTATTCTCAGGATGACCTCGAAAAGGCCCTCCATATTCACGAACTGCCCCTGCGCGACTTCATCACCGTCAATATCGACCTCGGCCAGCGCGGCGTGGGCGGCAACTTTCCGGGCATTCAATTCCTGCTGGATAAATACAAGATGCCGGCAAAACGGCAATACCGCTACAGCTACACGATCAGACCAATGAGGGCGGGAATGAAGTGACCTCAATGAGGAAATGCAGATCCGAGACAATAGGGATGTGCAACGGCGACAGCATTGCCAAGAGAGGGATGTTGTTTTATGGATATTTATGTTTATGTCTCACCGAATGGCCAGGGGCAAGCCGATAGCGAGAAGAACCCTTTTTCGCCGGAGGGTGCGTGTGATCTGGTGCGCACGCACAACCAGACTGTGGGATCTGACATCCATGTGTATTGACCATATGGTGCCTGGCCTCGGCAATTGACAAATCATCCAGCCAAGGTGTAGTGAATTGTCAATTGCCGAGGCCAGGCACTGTTAATTATACGGGATCTGGGCGGTTACGGCGTCGGGACCATGAAGTCGCGGATGAAGCAGACTTGGCCGAACTGGTCCGAAACCTCCACAAGCCCCAGCTTTGGCGGGCGCTTCGACTGGATGTACACCCAAAGGGACTTGCACTGATGGGGGGAGGATATGAAAGAGAAATCCATCTCGAGATTGTGCTTAGTCTCGCCTTTAATACAACTCATGCTCACCGCAGGAGTATTGAAACACGAAGTCAAAGCCACCGACCATAATAACACCCCGTATTTCAGGGAACTGTCATTGAGATCGGGCCATACGAGGCGCACCCAACTCAGGTACCTTTGGGTGACCACGAATTCTTCAATGCTGAACCAGTATGCATAGGTGTACACATTGCCGTTCTGATACACGTCATAGTTCGCGACGCACACGAAAGGCTGATTGGGAGTGACGGGGCTGTAGGCCGAATATCTCTTGGCGACATCAAGACTCATGATCTTTGGTCCGAGCCCCTGGATTTGCGTCATATCATAGGCCATATCGGCCCTCACAGCCAGCAATGGGGTTATGGGCTTGGCCTCGAAGGGTATATTGGCGCCAGTCTGGGCAGCCCCCAGAGGCTTTGCCGATATAAACCCCTTGCCGCCCGGCATATCGGGTACCTGCACGCTGAGACCGCCGCTTCTCATGTACTTGCTCGTGGCCGGAAACGCCTGGCCCGTCGAGGCGTAGAAGGTGATATCGCAATCCGGTGCGAGGTAGCTTCCATTCAGGGTCACGTAATCCTTGGTCCACTGTATCGCGGGGTTGACGCTCTGCAGCACGCACCGGGGCGCAGGCAGGACCTTTAAGGCAAGACGGTTGCTCGGCGTGCTCCCCCGGGTGACAAAAAAGGTATCCGGGGCGTTGTCTTGATACCCATAGCTTTTCTCCATGTCCGGCACCACGACCCTGAACGCCGACATACTGAGCCATATGAGCGGTGCAGAAACTCTTTTCCCCGTGGAGGAAACGAAGTGGGCAGTGTATGTCTCGCCCTGCTTCAGGTTCGACCCGATGAGGGTGATCTGCTGCCCCGGCATGGCCGGTGAGGGCGACACGCTCTGCAGCACGGGCACCGTGGGCTTCACCTCGAAGGGTTGGACATTGGTGGTGGCGGTGCCGATGACGGTTAAGTTGCGGGCCGAGCCGGCGCTGCTCCTGACTCTTATGGCAATGGTTCCCTTTCCCGAGGCCATGACCGGCACGATGACCTTCATGTGCGAGGGGTCGATGGTCTGGGTGCTCGTGGCCTCGGCCCCTCCGGAGGGGTTCTGGAAATAGACCGAGCAGTTCTCGCTCAGGCCCTGCCCGGTAATCACGATCTCATTCCCCACCTCGGCGGCTGCGGGAGAGACCGATGTCAGGGTGCACCCCGATGCAACGGTCGTACCCTGAATGACGCTCGGCGCGGGCTGGATCTGGGAGGGCGGCGTGAACGCGGGCTGGGTCGGGCTGATGGTCTTGGTGCCCGCAGCGTCGATGCCATGGGAAGGGGCGGCGTGGGCCAGGAAAAAAAGAAGCATTGCCATCAGCGACAAAAGGTATACTGATCTGCTGGTAAACATCGTTACCCTCCTTGAAGTCAGTATAATGATGTAACAGTATGATATACTACTCTTCTCAATAAGATAATCAATCACCAAATGCCGTCAGGCCAGGCCCCGAAGAAGCAGGATCCGCATAGACAAGGCCAAGGACTGTGATGCAGCGACGTTCGACGACAAGTGTGTACTGGAGGCCAATGACGATACCTGGATAAATAAGTAATAGGCAGTTCTCTGGGGGACATGGGCGAAGCCGCAGCTTGCGCGGGGTTGTTGATAACTTTGCTTGTTGGTTCTAGACTACTCTAATCTATCAGAATACAGGAGGAACGATTACTGTAATGGATGAGAGCTTCATTGTGTCCTGAAAAGTTATGTTCTCCGAAAGAGACCGATAGAGGTGACTGCCTCATCCTGGGTTTGAAGAAAATGTCACGATATATATCATTATTGGCTGATGTTTAAGTTTATTGGATACGACATATGCCCAAATCATTTTTGCTGTTAAATCGGGACCATAAGGTGCCTGACCTCGGCAATTGACAAATCATCCAGCCAAGGCGTAGTGAATTGTCAATTGCCGAGGCCAAGCACCGTTCATTGAAAGAGCTTAAATTTAATATTTTGCAGGGGTTTGAGAAAGGAGCACCTTGGTTAAAAACCAGTGCGGCACTATTCTACCAAACATTGTTGCATACTTCGTCCCCGGTGGAAAGAGATTTTCTCGCATTTCCCTTTTAAAACCTTTGAGCACATATTCCGCAGCTTTTTCTTCGCTGATTTGATTAGGCGCAGGAATCCCGTCGCCTCGAACGGCATCCGTTTCGACAAATCCGGGATGAATTGTTTGAATCAAAATATGATTAAAACCGAAATGTTTTAATTCCATGCGCGCTGTTTCAAGAAATATCCGCGCTGCGCTCTTGGAAGCGGTATAATCTCCTTGCATAGGAATGCCAAAATAGGTTGCCTGAGAATTCATGTGGGCGATTAAACATCGCGTTTTCTGTTGTTTCATCTGTTGCATAAGCGGGCAATAATAATTGATCATGGTATCGTAATTCGTACGCATGCAGTGCAGTATTTTTTCCCTCGATGCGGTAAGGGTATTTGAAGGTGGACCAATGCCGATGTTAAGGAGGGCGATATCTATCCTTCCGAATTTACTAACTATGCTGGAAACAACTTGATCCGCATGCTTGGGATCAAGGGCGTCCCCCGCATAAGGTATGCAATCACTACCGTTATGACGAATCTCTTCAGCGGCTGATTCAAGGAGTTCCTTACGTCGAGCGGTGATAACTATTGAATTTTTGTACCGGCTCAATGCAAGCGCTACAGCCCGACCAATACCTGATGAAGCCCCTGTTATTAAAATCACTTTTTCTGAATATTCCATATGTCATCCTCGCATGCG